>CAXNNO010000053.1:0-9722 GCA_964203555.1 Bacteriovoracales bacterium | reverse complement strand
CAAGTCCATGTCTTAAAAATATTAATCTCATGAAAGTGCCTTTTCTCTTTGAATTGTTTTGGCCATAAGAACTGAGTGTGTTCCTCTTTCGGCTTCACCTTCCGCCGGAACCCGTTGGACATAGGTCCCATCCTCCTGGAGATACCAGGCCTGTCGATTGTCTTCCTTCATGATGACGAGGAAATCCCAAAGTTTTTCTTTTAACTTGGAATCAAAAATGGGAGTGACTAGCTCCACCCGGTTATGAAGATTTCGATGCATCCAATCAGCTGAGCCAATATAGTATTCACCATCCTGTGGATTCTCGCTTCCATTACTAAAGAAAAAGACTCTCGAGTGTTCAAGGAATCTTCCTATGACCGAAATAACTTTTATATTTTCTGAAAGACCCTTCACTCCAGGCTTAAGAGAACAAAATCCTCTCACAAAGAGTGTAACCGGTACGCCTACCCGACTGGCCTCATACAAGGCCTCCGTAATCACTTCATCTTCCATGGCATTCATCTTCGCAATAATACTTGCAGGTTTGCCGGCCTTCTTGTTTTTGATTTCCTGTTGGATCTTGTTCATGAAAGTTGATTTCATATTGATCGGGGCCACTAGAATTTCATGATAATCGGTTTTGAGGGAGCTTCCCGTGAGGTAATTAAAAACTTCAATAATTTCTTCACAAATCTTTTTATTCGTCGTCAGTAATCCCAGATCAGTATAAAGGTTCGAGGTCTGCGAGTGATAGTTGCCTGTTCCGATGTGAGCATAACTCATCATCTCACCGTCATTTTCCTGGCGAATGACCAAAGTTGTTTTCGTATGAGTTTTGAGCCCCAGAATTCCGTAAACGACATGAACTCCGGCATCCTCGAGTTTCTGTGCCCAGACAATATTTCTCTGTTCATCAAAACGCGCCTTCAATTCAACGAGGCAGACGACCTGCTTACCTTTCTCGGCCGCTTTAATTAAATATTTAATAAAAGGGGAATTATCCCCAGTGCGGTAAAGGGTCATCTTGATCGTAAGAACATTTGGATCTTCGGCCGCTGAGGAAATAAATTTTTCAACAGTACCCGAGAAACTATCAAAGGGATGATGCAGGAGAATATCTCCCTGCCTGATAAGAGTAAAAATATTGTTATCAAAGAATTGTTTCGGAATAATCGGCAGCCATGGTTTGAATTTAAGCTCCGGCAAATCAAGATCCACAACTGATTTCAATATTCCAAAATCAATGGGAAAATCCATGAGGTAAATATCCTCCTCAAGAATCTCCAGGGAGTCTTTAAGGAAATTCATAATACCCGGTTCTGTGTCTTTGTGAATTTCAAGACGAACGCAATCGGCCAGGCGTCTTTCCTTAATGCCTTCTTCAACTAAAATCAAAAGATCCTGGGCCTCATCTTCCCGGTGGTCAACATCTGCATTACGGGAAACTCTGAACGGTACGGTATGCTGAATGTCCATGCCAGGATAAAGTAAGGGAAGATTAAATCGCACTAATGTGACAGTGGTGACAAATCTATATTTTTTTTCCCCATCGGATTTTGGTAACGAGATCAGTCCGGGTATGACTTGAGGTATTTTGACTCTTGAAAAGAGCACTGTTTCGGTCTGAGGATTTTTTAAGACAATACCCAGAGAATAAGAAAGATTTGAAATAAACGGAAAGGGATGTCCCGGGTCAACAGAGAGAGGAGTAAGAACTGGAAAAACTTTTCGCTTAAAATAACTGTTCAGGTAATCCTGATCTTCAGCTTGTAAATCATCATAATCGTAAATAAAAATATCATTTCTCTGAAGTTCGGCCACGAGACCAAGATAAATACCACGCTGCTTTTCAAGATCCTCGTTAATATGCTTTCTGATTTTAATTAACTGCTCCTCTGCAGTCTGGCCATCGACCGAGCGATGAGTGAAACCGGAAATAATCTGATGCTTAAGATAACCCACACGCTTCATCACAAATTCATCAAGATTTGAGGAGAAAATAATTAAGAAACGAAGTCTCTCAAGGAGAGGATTCCTTTTATCCGCGGCTTCAAGGAGAACCCTTCTATTAAATTGCAACCACGATATGTCACGGTTGAGAAAATGAGTTGGATCGACGTTGAAATTAATTTTTTTCGGTTGGCGGGTCGCACTTCTTCTTTTACGCATGACTATTCCGATTTCTTGACAACTTTATGGATATTAACTTGGCTTTATTATACCCATGAGAGATTACTCTTCTAAAACATAATAAATTAATCTTGCGGGTATTCTGAAGACAGAAGGTGCAGATAACCAACTAACCCAATCAGGAATACCGTTTTTTTCTGTCTAAGATTTAGACACTCTCCGGGGAAGTTGTGAAAGTTTTAGTCGATTTAAGAAATCAATGCCCCTCTCAAATGGCGAGAAAACGCAGGCCAAGACTATGATTTTCAAGATGCTTTAGGCCCGGCAATCGTTAAAGCTATTTTTTGAGATTCATGGCACACGAATTGGAAGAGGAAGGGAGAATTCTTTTTAATCCTTAGGGGGGTTAGTATGAAGCATTTTTCAAGACACCACCTGGCCATACTGCCGATGTTATCAGTCCTGATGCTGACTCCACCAGTGATGGAGTCCAAATCCTATTCCAGAGGCATCGCCTCGATAAAAGAAGAGAACAAAAAACATCCAAAATTTGATGACTTCGCCTCTAAGGTAAAACCTGAGGAGATTAAAAATGATGAAAATCCCAGTTTAGAAAATTTAAAGTGCATACTTACTGACCTTAAGACGAGACTTTCTTCTGAGAGAAAAAAAACAGCTAAAGATCAAACTCTGAAAATTGAATCAATCGTGGTCGAAATACTTTCCCTCGAAAAAGATTTAACTCTTCTGGAAGATAAAAAAACCATCGAAAAGACAGCTTCAGAAGAAGTCAGAAAAACCATCATCGAATCTAAGTCCATAGTTGAGACCCTCATCAATGATCGCGAGATTAAAAAAGAAGTGGTCGCGGATTCTGAGGAACCTAAAGAAGAGGCAAAAGAAGAGATCTGCGAAGAGGAAATAAAGAACAGAACTCTTACGTCACAGATGGAGGATCTGGTTAAGCAGCAGAATCAGGTTATGCAAACTCTCGTCACCATGGCGCAAATGATGCTTTCGATGCAGCAACAACAAAATCAGCTCAATTACAGTGCGGGTCTTCGAAATAGTCCCTACCAATACGCGGATCCACAAGTGGCGGGAAACTGGGTCTATTATCCAAATGGATTTCGGCCAAATGCACCTCACATTTTTGCTCAACCCACGAGTCAGGACATATATCCAGATCAATTACATCGGCCGACAGATCCCGGTTGGACGCTCAAGCCTGACCAGCAATTTGGGGCCCAGTCTTTTGTTCCAGGAAACTTTGGAAACGATGGTTCTAGTTTCAACATGACGAATACTTTCCCTCAACTTACTCAGCTATAACTCTCACCAAAAGTGTCTTAGTCTGCGAGAAAAATCTCTCGGACTAAGACACTTTTAATTTAAGTTAATTTTTTTCAACCCGACCAGTACTTCAAGACAACACCTGCGAGGACGTCGTGAAGGACATCAAAAAAACTACTAAAGAAAAATTACTTATCCGGTCTTGCCACTCGTGCCTCAAGGTCAATGAATCCACCACCGAGCTCGAGCGCTGTACACACTGCAACAAAGCCTTCCTACCTCTTCGATATTTCGATAAAATTCACAACTCAAAAGAGGCAAAGTGGGAGAATTACTTCTACCCAACAGAACTCATTGAGGAAGATGATTTAATCAAAGGCCTCTTTGTTTTGTGGTGAAAGCGATCTTCGATATGCTAGTTTCACACCATGGAATTAACTCAGCAGACGACTCTCACCGACCTTCATCCAGTAATCGTAAGATTACTTAAAAAAAGAGGGATTTCTTCCTCCGATGTTCAAAATCTTCTATCGTGGAATTTAAAAGAACTGCCCGACCTCACAAGTATGCTTTATCTTGAAAAAGCATCACAAAGAATTATCAAGGCGATTTCAGATCATGAAACGATCGGCGTCTATGGTGACTACGATGTCGATGGAACAACTTCCTGTGCTCTTTTATGGCATTTTTTTAAAATGATAGGAGTGGATGTAGAGGTTTTCCAACCAAGCCGTTTCATCGAGGGATATGGTGTTCATGATTCATCGATTGATGCCGCCCTTGAAAAAAATGTAAAAATTCTTATCACCGTCGATTGTGGGATCACGAGCGTAGCAACTGCGGAGTATGCAAAAGGAAAACTTGATCTCATCATTACTGATCATCACACCGATGCAGCTCCTCATATACCGGAAGCATTCGCTGTCATTAATCCATCAAGACGAGACGAACCTGTTGGCAATCCATTAAAGGCCCTCGCTGGAGTTGGAGTTGCGTTCGCTCTGGCCTTGCAGATTAAAAATGATCTCGCAAAGCTCGGTCAAGCGACTCCAAGCCTGTACTCCCTTCTTCAATTTGTTGCGATAGGAACTATTTCAGATATTGCCCGCATGACTCCCTTGAATTTGCGGCTTACAAGACATGGTCTTAAGCAGATCCCCTCTAGCCAATACGTTGGGATAAGGGCCTTCTTTCAGCCTGAGGAACTTAAGGCCACGATGATTTCATCGGAGAAGATCTCTTTTCACGTTGGCCCACACATAAACTCCAAGGGGCGACTTGATCATCCGGATCGGGCATTCAGACTGCTTATTGCGGATAATATTCCGGAGGGCCGTGAGCACTACACTCATCTCGAGGTTGCAAACCGCGATCGCAGGGTGATTCAGGCAGAAGTTTTTAGTGAGGCCAAGGAAGATGTTATCAAATCCCTCAAGGGCGAAGATCTACTGATCAATATTATGTATCGTCCTCAATGGCACGAGGGAGTTATCGGAATCGTTGCTTCTAAGCTTGTTGAAACTTTCGAAGTCCCCGCCATTGTATTTACTGACTCCGAAGCAGAGGGTGTTATTAAGGCAAGTTGTCGCTCGGCCGGAGAGCTTAATATTTTCGAATTACTTGATCAGTGTAAGGATCTTTTCATTAAATTTGGAGGCCATAAAGCGGCAGCTGGATTATCAATGAAAAAAGAGAACCTGCACCTCTTGAAGACACGAATGAATCAACTCCTCTTCCCTATTCCTGCAACCATCCGAACGAAAATAAGATCTTTTGACGTGGAAGTTAAAATTGAAGAAATTAACTCTCAGCTCTTAAAAGATCTCGATAGACTCGAACCTTTTGGGCCAGGCAATGAGAAACCCGTTTTTCGCATGAGGAATGCTGTGATTCAAAGTTACCGCATTATGAAAGAGGCCCATGTCCGTTGGACTTTTTCTTCACCGAACTCAAAAATTTCGCTTCAGGGAATCAGTTTTAATTATTTGGGAAAATGGAATGAAATGACTCCTGAAGAACTCTTTGAACTTCAAGGAAAGTCCGGACTTACTGTCCAGTTCACTCTCGGTCTGAATCGATTTAATGGAAACGAAACAATTCAATTAATGGTGGACAAAGTTTTTGCGGGACATATTTAGAATACTCCAGAATAAAAATCTTCTGGAGTATCCCGAAAGATCAAGTTCTTTTTATTTCAACTGATTCCACGACCACATCTGTTCTTGGTCGATCCATTGCTCCAGTAGGAGTGTCCCCTATCTTTTTGACGATTTCCATTCCACGAGTCACTTTTCCAAAGACTGTGTGACGTCCATCAAGATGAGGCGTTGGTGCAAGAGTAATAAAAAACTGGGAACCATTTGTACCAGGGCCCGCATTGGCCATGGAAAGAGTTCCTTCGGAGGTGTGCTTCAGATGAGACTTGAACTCATCCTGGAAGCGGTACCCAGGGCCCCCGCGACCAGATCCTTCAGGACATCCGCCCTGAATCATGAATCCACGAATGACTCTATGAAAAACGAGACCATTATAGAAGGGGCCTTCTTTACTGGTGCTTTGTTTGCCTTCCGCTAGATTCACAAAATTCCAGACCGTCTCAGGACAATCTTTGTGAAATAATTCAATTTCAAATTCTCCCATTGAGGTTTTAAAAATGGCGGACAAACCGTTGACTTCTTCTTTGTGCGAAGATTTTTCCTTCTTCATCGAATCGAACATAATATCTCCTTCTTAAATAACAATTTCCGTTGGCAGAAGAATTTCGTCCGGACGGACAAAATGAACTTCTACGTCGGGCCTGATCAATTTTTTTATTTCTATATGTAATTTAGGCTGCATTTGAAGATCCGGACCAAAGGGAGAAAGCCATTCGGCCGTTAAAGAAAAAAAACCGACTTGATCTAGTTTATTTTCAATAAGCCACTGATTCAGATCCTGGCGAGAGAAGCAGGAACTAAAAAGGACCGGAACCGTTTCATTAAAGCGTCCTGAATCATTCATCTTTTTAATTTCATCGACTAAATTCCTGCCAATATAGCGATCAAGCCAGATAACATCAACTTTTTTTACCGTGGCGGGTATTTTGAACTTTCTCACTCCACCTTTGATGTTCTCAAGAGTGTTGTAAAAAAATGAGGCCTCTTCAACCGGTTTAACAAATCGGATCGCCGTGGAACGAAAATAAGACTCGAGCCGATCGTTATATTGTGACTGCAGCTCCAGGAGCTCAGGATATTTAAGTCCGTAGACGCTTCCCAATTTATTAAAATCCAAATATTGAAAAGAATGTTTTTTAAAACATTGCCCAGTCGCTGAATGATTGGCCCAGGAAGGCAGCTCTGGAAGAAAATATTGCTCAACTCCAGATGTTCTATAGGCGATTTCTTCAGAATTCTCCCTCACCTGTCCTTGTGAGCAACTAATGAGTATCAACAGGAGAGAAAAGTTTAAATATCTCATCTTCAATTCCTTCTAATTTCGAGAGATCTTTTTCCCAAGAATTTTTGTAGTTCAATTTTTCAGGAATCAGATCAAAGAACCCTTTTTCGTTCAGGTCTAAATTCAACAGTTGCCGATTCTTTTTGGAATGAGTGACCAAGATGAGATCAACTCCGATCGTCTTGAGGTCGGGGTTATTATTTTCAGGCTGCCTCTTTCCATGGCGAAATTCAGGTTTTTCGAGTGTTAAAAACATTCTCTTCCGATCAATCAGCTCATCGATGGCAGTGACATTATGACCTGAAAAGAAATTCACTCTTGGCAGTGGTTCGGTTGGCCGGGGAATTTTAACTTGCACAAAATCATCTAATTCCTGCCACTCACGAAGTTTAGTTGTAAATGTGTTGATATCGTCCTGAAACTCCTGCTCGATTTCATCCAGAAGAGCTCTGAAACTCCTTGAAGTTTCGGGATCTGCCTCTCCCAGGAATTGATGGAAGGGATCATCCTCAGTGCTGACGACAAAAAGATTAGATCGCGGATCTTTAAGCCATTGAGACAGAGATAAGAGAGTCTCAGCTCCGAGTGAATCAGAACCAATCAACGCAATCTCCCTCAGTTCAACCGAAGGGGTGAGTGTTTTGGCCTTTAAGAGGGCCTCAAGCGAATAAAGAACTTTGTCAGACAATCTGCCTTCACCCAGGGCCCGACCGGTGACCGAGGCCGAAGCAATGCCAAGGTCGGAACGAAGATCTAAAACGAGATCATAATCCTGATACATTTCGATGGTACTTGCGAGCGAGGTGATAAATTCTTCGGCCAAACGTTTATAGGTTTCAGGGTTTGTATCCTTCTGCTCGTCGATGAAATCTTTGGGATTAACCCTGAAAATCACTCTGAATAAATCCATGAAGCGTGAGGTTCCGGAGATGCTTTCACCCGGGGCCAGAAAACGTTTTGAAATGGAGATGACCTCATCGGTTTTAACTTCCTGGTGGGCACGAAGATAATCCGTTAATGGTCGTTTATAACCATGCATCCACTCCTTCCAGCTAAAAACTTCAGGAGAATAACGGCAATCAATTTCCTGTAAAAGACTCATGCCCAAATCAGTCGTAAAAGCATTGGGTTTATGGCCAGGAGAATCGAATTGAGAGAAATCATCCTGATCAAGAAACCAGGTTAAAGATGCACCGTGAAGATGAAATCTCAAGGCCGCCTCAAGGGCGAGTGGTGAATGTCCAATAATGGCTAGTTTCATAGGGTCAGATTGTAACAAAAAATGCTGGATACAGCGATGAATTAGCTCAATTGGGCGTTACAAAATAAACGAGACCTCCAAAAGAGGTCTCGTTTATTTTTATGAAGGCTCAATTTAGAGAAAAAAGACCTTAGATTCACCCCTGTCGACACACGAGTATTCGGCATATTGGTAGATAAAACTAATAAAGCTCGAAAGGGCCTTAAAACTAGGCAGTGAAGAGTCAAATTCTCCCCCCAAGCGAAGCCAGGTATCTCCATTTTTATCCACATGTTTTGCGCCGCGTTTTACTGTAACCAATGCAGGCAGGTAAGTGCCTTTGGTGAAAAAAAACTTCATCGTCACTTCGGTTCCGGGTGAAAATTTGTTTTTTGCTTTTTCAGTGTAGGGAACCTGGAACTGGCAGCCGTCTGCTGAAATATCCAGAACCTTGACTTCAAAACCCGCCCCTTGATCATCAAGGACTGTTTCGACTCCAAGAAATTCTTGAAAAACAACTCGCTCAAAAGTTCTTCTTTTTTGCTCTATGCTTTGCTTTCTTTTTTCGATGAAATCGACAACTTTTTTATCATCAGACATATTGACTCCCTTGAACCTAGTCAAAGTCTTATCGACGATTCCAGGAGGGAGCTGAGTAAAAAAAGCTAGACCACCACTTTTTCCAACTGACCAATAGACTCAGGCCCCATTAATTTCCGGGCAAGTCTTTCAAAATGATCCGTAAGGTCTGTAATACAGACTCGAAGCTCGCGATCACCAGCTCCGGAAATGGAAATCTTTCCGGACTGAAAAAGTTTATCTAATTGCTCGGCCAAAACGGTGCCGCTTTCAACTAACTCAACATCTGCACCCAGTGCTTTTTTTAGATCTGCCCTTAAAACCGGGTAGTGAGTGCAACCTAAAATAACGGTTTTGATTTTTTCTTCTCTAATTTTTGCCAAGTAACGCTCTAAAACGAGTTCCGTTATAGGATCGTCAATAAATCCCTCTTCCACCAAAGGAACAAGTAAGGGACACGCCTGCTCGGTCACGATAGAGAGTGGATCTAATCTCTTTAGAGTCGTCTCGTAGGCCCCTGACCTAATCGTGGCAGAAGTTCCAATGACAGCAATTCTCTTATCCAGCGACACTTTTAAGGCGGCCTGAGATCCCGGTTCGATCACATTTAGAAGAGGGATACCTTCAAATTCATCTTCTCCCAGGAACACAGTGGAGGCGGAGTTGCAGGCAATGATCAGGGCCTTCACGTTTTGGTTTTTAAGAAATTGAAGGATTTGAGTTCCATACTTACGAATTGTTTCCGGAGATTTATTTCCGTAAGGAAGACGGGCGATATCTCCCAGATAGCAAAAGGATTCATTGGGGAATTTTTTTGAGAGAGCTTTCAGCACTGTTAATCCACCCAGGCCAGAATCGAAAATACCAATTGATTGCTTCATAATCACTTTCTTGAAATCATTTTTTTAAGCTTCCCTATTTTCTCGAGGTTTTTCAAGAGTTCAGGCATTGATTGGGCAAGAATTTTATCTGAAAATAAACCTTTAAGGAAATCTTTCTCCCAAAGAGGAGCGTAATGTGACTTTGAACCGGCCCTCGCCTTATTCATCGCTTCTTTAAC
>CAXNNO010000052.1:0-9733 GCA_964203555.1 Bacteriovoracales bacterium | reverse complement strand
TGATCCTGCCATCAGGGGGGATCTTTATAGTCACACGGAGTTTTTCAGAATCATTCCTCAAGTCTCAACCAGGATCAACGAAAAAACCAGAATGGAGCACTCACTTGGGTTTGGAAGAGACGTTATTCTGAGAAACATTTCCGGACGTTATCTGGATGTTCAATCCAACGTGATCTCTCACCGTTCTGAAATACAGCATGAGTGGAGTGAGACCTATAAAACCTATCTTGGTCTGGATAATAACTGGGACAGAAGTAAGGTCAGTATTAATTTGCCCACAAGTTATTCTATTGGCGGAATAAGAACGCCTTTTTCTGTTGGTGAAGATAGAAAGTTTGATACCTCTGGAGATGATGCTCAGCTTGGTCTTTATCTTCGTCAGGAAATGAAAACCAGCAGCGAATCAAAATGGACCTTTCTGCCTAGTTTTCGTTTTGATCACTTCACTCTTTCCCAGGAAACCTCTTTTCAGCCACGCCCTCAGCTGCGCTACCAGTTGGATCCCTCTCTACTTCTGAGAGGAGCATGGGGGAAATACTCTCAGGCCCCCGAACCACAGGAGAGTTCTAAAGATTACGGAAATAAAGATATAAAAAGTCCTTACGCCTACCACTACGTCATCGGACTTAAGAAAGATTTTCGAAAAGAAGGAACTCAAGGCGTAGAACTGGTTAATAATTATTTCTTTAAAGACCTTAAAAATCTGGTGGTGCCGGACGTTCAAAAAAACTACACGAACTCTGGCTCGGGCAAAATTTTTGGAGGGGAGATTCAGGCAAAACTCCGGCAGAATGAATGGTCCTCTCAGCTTGTTTACACTTATCTTAAGAGTGAAAGAACAATTCCAGGGTTTGGAACCCAACCATCAGAATTTGATCAGAATCATAATTTAAACCTGATCGGCTCCTATAATAAAGAGCGCTGGACTTTCGCGGCCCGTTTCAGATTTGTCTCAGGTCTGCCCTATACTCCCGTTAATGGTTCTACTTTTGATGCAGACAATGACGTCTTCATTCCCTCTACGGGGAAAATTTATTCGCAACGCTTTGATGCCTTCAATCAACTCGATGTGAGAATTGATCGCAAAATTGTTTACGATGACTGGATCCTCACGGCCTATGTGGATGTTCAGAATCTCATCAACTCAGAGAATCCGCAGAACATTGAGTACTCCTATGATTACCGTCAGAATAAAAAAGTCCGCGGACTTCCGATCCTTCCTACCTTCGGTATTAAAGGAGAATTTTAAATGAAATATGTCTTCCTTCTTCTCTGTCTTTCTTGTGGTAATGATGACTTTAGAAAAGTTGAAAAACTGGAAAGTTTTCGCATCCTCGGAGTTAAGGCGAGTCTTCCGGAAGTTGCACCGGGCTCCTCTGTTGATCTTCAGGTGTTAGTTTCAGATTTTTCTGGAACCGAGGCGAGCATTTCCGGAAATTACGTCACCTGCATAGATCCGGGAATTTCTCGGGGGGCCAAGGTAAGCTGCGCGACAGTTGTTGAAACAAATACTTTTACGATTAATATGAACTCGCTTGGTGGTCGGACGGGACTAAGTCCTGTTGTTAACGTCACTGTGCCAACAGATATTTTGAATGGTCGAGACAGTCGGGATCAGTTCAACGGCGTGGGTTATATTGTCATCTTCAGTCTCACTGTGGGCGGCACGGATTACACTACATTCAAGAGAATTATTGCCACCAATCGCACAAGCCCCAATACAAATCCCCAGGGGAGCACACTTTTAGTCAATGGATTTCCGATTTCGCGGGCCCCTGTGGATGGTGATGAATTAAGTGTCACCACTTCTCTACCTGAAAATTATGATTTCATTAATATTGATGGAACCCAGGAAGCGCGTACCGAGAAATTTCAAATTGCCTGGTACACGAGTTCTGGAGAGTTCTCAAGCTCCAAGACAAACGCAGATGAGACCGTGGACTATACAGGTGACACGGAAAGCTCACTGACTCTGGCAGTTATTCGGGATGAGCGTGGGGGATTGGATTTTGTTAAAGAAGCTTTTTAAAGGAATTGAATGAACTCAATAATTCGATCTTTCTCACTCGCCGTAAAAATGATCTTCACTGATCCCGTGAATATTGTTCTGGCCATTATTCCTGCCTTCATGGCACTTGCCATTTATCTACTTTCGATTTCGGCGATTTACGGCCATTTTGATCAACTGGTCAAAATTTTTCGTGAATACGTCCCCACTGCTGATCAGGCAACCTTGTGGGCCGGAATTCTTACGGCCATTCTCATCGTTTTCATTTTTTTTCTCATGAGTTGGACCTTTGTGGTTTTAGTCGGAATTGTGTCAGCACCATTTAATTCTCTCCTCTCCGCCAGGATTGAAGAAAAATTAGTGGAGCGAAAAATCATGGATGAAGATCAGAGGCATGCCCTGGTTAAAATCAAAGGCTCCTTTGGAAGGACGATGAAAAATGAATTCAAAAAAGTCCTCTTTCTGATCCTTATGACGGGATTGATCTTTTTTCTGAACTTATTTCCCTTCTTATATCCCGTTTCCTTATTCCTGATCGCAATACTTTTTTCTGTCCAATTTCTGGACTATTCATGGTCCCGTCACGATCTCTCATTTGCAAGGTGCCTTAAAGACGTAACTGGTAATCTAATTCCTTACTTTTTAAGTGGAGCTATTTTTCTTCCCTTATTGGCAATACCTCTTGTGAATGCTTTTATTCCTTCCTTAGCGACGAGCTACTACACAATATTATGGCTTGATCGCCAAAAAAAGATCTAATCCTGGCTTGAGAGTTATCCCTAAGCGACCGATGATATCCTTATGGAAATCTCATCTGAATCGGATGTTAAAGTCATTGCCATTAAACTCCCATTTGACCTCCAGGAGCGCATTCTCTCTTTTCCCCTCCTTCATGCCATCAGTGAATACTACCCCAAGGCAGATATTCATCTTATTAGTCCCAAAAAAGATGTCGAAGTTTTAAATCTCCTTCCCTTCAAGGCCTATTATCATCTCTTTGATGAGGATGAAATTACTTCACTACTGGATGTGCATCGCTATACCGCGAACGCCAACATTTATAATGTTGACCTCTTTATCTCATTAACGAACTCATTTGCCGATGCTTGCCTGGGACTCGGGCTTCGTGCGAAAAAACGCGTGGGATTCTCTGATGACTGGAAAACGATTGTTCTCACTCATAAAACCAAAAGACCCGTAGGGCATCATTTGGTCGAAGATTACATGGTTCTTTTTGATCTGATGGCCGGAAGTATTGCAGATAAACGTATTCGAGTAACTTCACGAACTCTGGCACCGATACTTGAAGATAAATCTCCCTTCATCGCTATAAATGTTTCCCCCTTAAGACAGGCCACCATAGAGAATGAATGGATTGATCTCATTTCTCAATTTGAGGGACAAAAAATTATTCTCTTTGCCTCGGATGAGCAGCTAAAAGTGAAAATACTCATCGATAATTTTGTTCATCTTCTTCCGAATAAAAATACTTATGAAACTTTTTTTTATAAAAACTGGATTGAGCTTGCCCGAATGCTTGCCTTCTCAAATGGGGTAATCACTTACTCTGGCCCATTAGCTGCATTTTCCGCCTATTTGGGTACGAAAACACTCATTCTTTTTGAAAATGAAGATCCTCAACGTACGGGTCCGTTTTATTTTTTAGCGGATATTTCTGTCATGGGTGTGAATAATCCAACATTAATTCACTCAACACCTGATACTTCTGTAATCAAGAATATGGCCACATTCAATATGAATGAAGTATTTCGTCAGGCCTATAGTTTTTTCAGACTCTAACCCAAAAATAGAAATGATGATTTTACCCCGCCACCTGGAAGGAGCGGTTAATATTTATTTATCGGAAAAACGCCTATCCCGACTAAAAATAAAATTCACATTCCGAACATTATCCCGGGAAACGACGAAGTAACCTAAATTAGTGAAAACAAAACATGTGTTGGATTGGGGTAAATCAGTAATGATGCTCGTGCAGACTGGAGAAACCTTAATCACGACCTCACCCGATTTACAAAGAAACTTGGAGTTAATCAGAAACTTGATAACTTTTTCAGTTCCCTCAGGATCGAGTGCATCTTTTCCGTCCGACCATTCATCATTATTTACCTGATGGAGACCTGAGTGACGGTTGAAGGGAAGAAGTTTATCCAGACACGTCATCTCCTGAGCAAAACTCAAAGAAGAAATAAAGACAAGGATAAGCCCGATACTCATTTTAAACATATTTGACCCTTTTAATGAGTCTATCACAGAGAAACAATTCTAAAAGTATAAGGCAAAGTATGCACTTACGTAATTTATGAGACTTAAACGAGATGTCAGTAAAGTTTAGAAAAAGTCTACTTAAAGAGTTCAGTAATTCGAATTAAGTCCTGAGGCTTAAAGAGAATGTCCTTAACTCCCAATTCTAAAATCTTCTCATTTTCCACTAACGGCACTGCCGTTAAAATATAAAAAGGGATATGGGGCCGATTGAATCTTAACCAACTGAAGAGAGTCATCCCATTTTCTTCCGGCATCTCGAATTCACAAATAATCACATCGACGGGTCTTTCTTCCAGATAACTCAAGGCCTCCCTAACAGAAGTTAAAGCGACTGTCTCATGTCCCTGGGCCTGAAACTCAGTTCCAAGGATCAAACCAATATCTCTTTCATCATCGACAATCATAATTTTCATAGAAATTCTTTTTTTCTTTCTTTCTGTTAGATAACTATTTGGACTATGTTTAATGATTGTCACAGGAGTCTGAAATTGAAAATATCGGGAGATAATTTGTCATTATTTTGAAGTCTTGAAGTATCGTTTTGACACTAAAAAGACGGCTTTAGTGTCGACTTGGCCCCGACCATAAATTTGCGAGTATCTTTAATTATAAAATTGTGTTTCTAAATTAGGCCACTCATTTCTGAAATGAGCGGCCTAGATCGCTTCGGGATTCTTCTTTTTAGATAAAACTTTCCAGGATTTGGTTGAGGGAATGGAGTTTATCCTGGAACATTTTTGCTTTTTCTTGAACTTCCAATCGAACTTCTTCGGGAGCATTGCTCATAAAGTTTTGATTGTTTAGTTTTGATTCAACCTTTTTATATTCACTTTGAGTCTTTTCCATATCTTTTTTGATGCGGTTAACTTGCTCGTTAATATCAATCAAACCCTCGAGAGGAACAAAGATTTCCGTGTGAGAGGTGGCAAGTGAGGCGGATTTTTTAGGCTTCTCGTTATTCTTGTTACGAATGGTTCCGGACTTAACGTTTGCAAGATCCTTGATGAAATGCCTCGAGTCGAAGATGAATTTTGCAAACTTTTTATCATCAGTAAAAAGTTTCACATCGATTTCGTCCTTTGGTTTCATATTCACAGATGCTCGTATGTTTCGTATCCCTGAAGTTACATCGATGAACTTATTCATCATTTCACGAACCTCATCGTTTTCAAGACCCTTGTCAAATTCTACATATTCCTCAGTCGCAAGAAGTTTTGTTTTATCACTTTCAAGGTAAGACCAGATTTCTTCTGTGATAAAAGGCACGATGGGATGAAGAAGATTGACGATTTTTTTAAAGCAATATTTCAACATTGTGGCGCGGATAATTTTTTCTTTCTCATCCTGACCGTAAAGGATGTTTTTTGAGAGTTCTATATACCATGAACAGAATTTATCATAGACGAAAGCATAGATCGCCGCACTCGCCTCATCAAAGCGATAGATATCAAAAGCTTCATTCATTTGTTTTGAAACAGCATTTAATTCGGCCAGAATCCATTTGTCGTGAAGGTGCCACTCAGATTTTATCGGAAGTTCATCCTGGGCCTTATCAAGATAGGGATTGATAAAGCGAAAGGCGTTCCAGAGTTTGTTGATAAAATTCCGGTATCCCTCAATTCTTTCAGGATCCAGATTCATGTCTCGGTTGTAACCTGAGCCTGCCGCGAGGGTGAACCTCATGGCATCGGCCCCGTACTCGCCAACCATGTCCAGTGGATCAATCCCATTGCCAAGAGACTTACTCATTTTCCGACCCTGTTTATCCCTAACGATGGCATGGATATATGTTTGCTTAAAGGGTACTTTACCCGTCACTTTCATTCCCATCATCATCATCCTCGCGACCCAAAAGAAGATGATATCAAAACCAGTGATGAGGGTGGAGTTTGGATAAAACTTGGTAAAGCCTTTCTCTTCCATTGCTTTCTCGTCAGGCCAGCCCAGTGTCGACAGAGGCCACAGGCCGGAAGAGAACCAGGTATCAAGAACATCAGGATCCTGGAAAATATCAGTTTCCCGGCATTCGATGCAATGATCAGGAGTTTCTTCGGCCGCCCATTTAGCGTTACAGTGGCGGCAATAATAAACCGGAATCTGATGTCCCCACCAAAGTTGCCTGGATATACACCAATCCTTGGGATTTCTGAGCCATGCAAAATAAGTATTCTCCCACCCTTTTGGAAAAAAAGTCATTTCGCCGGATTCAACGGCTTCGACCGCCGCCTCACTCATTGCCGTTGTGTTAAGGAACCACTGTTTGGAAACCATGGGTTCCACGATTTCATCAGAACGCTGGCCATGGCCCACAGGATGAACATGAACTTTTTTATCGATCAGAGATCCAAGTTCAGTCAGAATTCTTTCAACCTCTGCCCTCGCATCTTTGGGCTTGAGGCCTTCGATTTCAGGAGCATTGGTATTGAAAGTTCCGTCTTTATTTAAAATATTGATGATCGGAAGTCCGTTTCGCTTACCAATTTCAAAGTCATTGAAGTCATGTCCCGGAGTGACTTTAAGGCAACCAGTGCCCTTTTCGATATCGACATGCTCATCTCCGATAATAGGAACCTCACGATTACAGATAGGAATAATGGCCGTTTTACCGATCAAATCCTTAAAGCGCTCATCATCGGGATTTACGGCGACGGCCGTGTCTGCAAAGATGGTTTCTGGACGAGTTGTAGCGATAATCAGTTCGATATTCGGATCTTCTTTAATTTTATATTTCAAATGATAAAAGAAACCTTTCACTTCTTTATGCTCAACCTCAGCATCAGAAATGGCCGATTGAAGAGTTGGATCCCAGTTAACGATATAATCTGACTGATAAATAAGACCTTCATTAAAAAGCATGACAAAAAACTTCTTCACGGCCTTATTAGGGATTTCATCGAGAGTGAAAGTCGAATAATCCCAGTCACAGGAAATACCCATTTTCTTCTGTTGATTGACTATCTCGTTTCCATACTGCTCTTTCCATTCCCAAATGCGTTTGAGAAAGGCATCCCGTCCCAAATCATGGCGATTTTTCTTTTCCTCTTTCCAGATAATTTTTTCTACCACTGCTTGTGTGGAAATTCCGGCGTGATCCGTACCTGGAATCCATAGAGTCTCAAAGCCCTTCATTCTTTTATAGCGAACAAGGGCGTCCTGAGTCGTAGCATCCAGGGCATGGCCCATGTGCAGTTTTCCCGTAACGTTCGGAGGTGGCATTAAGACGGTGAATGTCTGGTTTTGTTTTCCCGGTCGCGGTTTAAAGCATTTATTTTCCAACCACTGGGAATACCACTTATCTTCTGCGGCCTTAGGATCAAAAGTCTTGGGTAAGTTGTTTTCAATTTCCATTTCAAATATCCTTCAATTTCAGAGTCAATTCAGTTCTATTCACTAGATCTTTAATTTTTACTTCTTCGTTCTTATGTTCCTCTTCTCCGATGAAGCAAATCTTTTTGAAGTTTTTCTTCTCAGAGTAGGAGAAAATTTTCTTGGGTCTTGCATCTCCTAAAAATAGTTCCACTTTTAAACCCCTCTCACGAAGCTTTGTAGCAAGCTGAGTGGCAGACTTTTCCGCCTCTGGAACCAGATACGCCACCAAATAATCCATGTCCGCTTTTGACAAGTCAGGTAAAAGGTTATGGGTGGTTAAAAAATCTGTCAGAGGCACTTCACCCAGACCAATACCCGCTCCTTCAAGAGCTGGTTCATTAAAGATCTGAAGCAAGTTGGCATAGGCCCCACCTCCGGCAATGGCGCGGCGATTTTCTGGATGTTTGTCAAAGATTTCAAAAACCATTCCAGTGTAATAATCCAGACCTCTTACAATCGAGGGATCAAATTTGACATAATCAGTGAGTCCTTGCTCCTCTAAGCGCTCAAAGATTTTATAGAGTGGAACAATATGAGTCGAGATAGAAACAGGAGCAGCCGTTTTCGAATGGTAGAAGTCAGATAAGGAGGTATCCTCGAAATAGGTGGCGACAAAGTTCTTGATGTCTGAAATGGTCGTCAGATTAACAAAGTCCTCGAAAATTTTTGCCTTTGTCTCTTCGTTCGTAATCGCCCTGACTTCGTTCGAAAACTTTTCGGCAGCCATTTTCTTTTTTGCATCAACCAGTTTGTAGAGTTTTTTGGTGGCTGCCTCTTCCAAACCAATCAAACCTTCAAAAACAAAATCAACAAATCGTCGATCATTAACTAAAATTTCAAAGTGTTCAGTTCCTGCGCCAAAACTTTTCATGAGCGAGACGGAGAGTTGGAGTATTTCCACTTCACCATGTTGACCGGCACCAAAGATATCGGCATTGTATTGCCAGAATTCGCGCAACCGCCCACGTTGAGGTTTTTCATACCTCATGAGATTTGGAATCGCGTACATTCGAATAGGCTTAGGCACTTCTCGATGAATTTGTGCAACCATGCGGGCAAGGGAGGGAGTCATTTCCGGACGAATTGCGACCTCTCGGTCACCGCGATCTGTGAATGAATAAATTTGCTCGTTGATTAATTCCTCACCGGATTTTGCCCGATAAAGATCAACCTCTTCCAGCAGGGGACCGTCGTATGGTTCATAGGCATAAATTTCAGAAATCTCCGACATTTTTTTAAAAATAAAATTTCTTATTCGCATTTGTTTAGGGAAAAAATCCCGGGTTCCACGGTAGGGAGATTTTGTAAGGGCCATACGTGTCCTTTTGGAGTGATTAGGCGAATTTATTATACACTTTTCTATCCGATGGGGGTAAGTGTCATGGTGCTTTCTGGTCCAACTCTTTTGAGACTTCGTCTGAGAGGGGACTTAAATCGTCCGGCGTTATATTTTGAATCTGTTCGAGTGCCGTCGATTTCTCTTTTTCGGACTGCTCTTTCAATGTTTCCGGCATCTCCTGACCTTGTATTCGCTTAATCTCATCCGGCCTGAATTCGAGAAGTTTTCCGGGAATGTTGAAAATGACGATTTTTGCATCAGTGGTCGCAGTTGAAGCAAAGCGTTTGAACAATAGTGAGCGCTGATTCAGACGGGTGAGAATGACCCATGATACTTTTTTAGTAAGAGAATTGAATTCAGCTGCTGACAAGCTATTCATCTTGTCAATCCATGGTAAGAGATAAGTAAGATAACGTGCCAGGCGTTTCGCCTCCACTTTGGTTGCGCCCTGAAAAGTTCCTGGGTTAAAACTTTTCGAAGAAATGAGTCCCATCTTTTCCCTGTGCTTGAGTTCGGCAATAATGGATCGCCAGATCCATTGGGAAAATGGGGTCAGTAGTATCCGCTTCTTTGAAAAATCTTCCTCAATCCTGGAAATAAGAAATGTCGTCACATCAAAGCTTCTAACTTTCTCATGCTTGTATTCAAGTACGTTTTTAATAACCTCGGACTTCATTAAAAGAAAAATATGTTCTTTCTCCAGAAGTCCCAGATTTTCATTAACTTCTTTG
>CAXNNO010000051.1:0-9791 GCA_964203555.1 Bacteriovoracales bacterium | reverse complement strand
CTTTGATACCTTCCACCCTATGCAAAATCAAACACTTCAAGAAGCCCAAACTCTCGCCCAGCTCGTCGAGCAGGGGATAAAACTCACCCCTATGATGGAGCAGTACTATCAGGTAAAAAAACAATACCCAGATATTCTTCTCATGTTCAGAATGGGCGACTTTTACGAGATGTTTTTTGAAGACGCCAGAGAGGCCGCGCGACTCTTGAACATTTCTCTAACCGTCCGGGGAAAATTGGGAGAGGTGCCCATTCCGATGGCCGGCATTCCACATCATGCAGCAGCTACCTACGTCGACCGCATATCTCAATTGGGTAAAAAAGTTGTGATTTGCGAGCAGCTTGAAGATCCAAAATCGGTAAAGGGTATCGTCAAGCGTGGCGTGACTCAAATTGTTTCACCTGGAATGCCCTACGATCTTGATAAAACCTCTGCCTCTGAAAATAAGTTCCTGGCGGCGGGTTTTAAGGACAAGCAACAATTTATTCTCGTTCTTCTGGATTTTACCACCGGTGATTTTTTTGGCACAACCTTCAAGAATGTTGAAGAATTCTGTGAAAAACTTTTAATGGTTCGTCCGAAAGAATTTATCTCCTACCTGGGTCAGTGGGAATCCTACCCCATCGTGGATGACTATCTTCAAAGTATTGATGTACTAAAAACTCATTTGTCTCTGGAGTATTTTGAAGAAAAGAATTCGGCCTTCTACATCCAAAAAATCGTACCTACGTATCAAAGAGATGGCATCATCTCCCAGACACCTGCAGTGCTCTCCCCTCTCGGCGCCTTAAGTTATTATATCTCTTCCACCCAGACGATTGAAAAAATAAGCCATCTGAGACCCTTCAGAATGCTCAATAACGAAGAAACGATGAAGGTGACTTATGCCACACTTTCCGGACTTGAAATCTTCCCCAGGACAAAAGAAAATGAGGCCAATTCTATTTTGGGCTTCATGGATAAAACCAGAACTTCAATGGGCACAAGGTATTTAAAGCAATATTTTCAATCTCCTCTTTGTGAAGAAGGAGCTATTAACAAGCGACTTGATTTAATTGACCGCCTGATGGGGAAACCCCATTTTATAAAGAATATTCGCAATCTTCTTACAGATGTAAGAGATATTGATCGCATCATGGCAAAGGTTTCAACAAAGAAGGTTGTGGCCGGAGATGTTTTAAATCTTGCCCATGCTTTTGAAATTTTCATCAACATTGAAAACGAAATGATGAAGGAAGGATTTAATTTTTTTCAGGAACTTCCCAAAAAAGATTTTGAATTCCTAAATCAACTCATCATTGATGTCAGAAATACTATCAACGATGAAATGGGTGCCCATTACGAGAAGGGTAATCTTATACGTTCAGGCGCCAATGCCGAAAGAGACCGGTTGGCAAAACTCGCGAATTCGGCTTCCGATGAAATTCTCAAGCTCGAGGCGCAATATCGATCAACAACGGGAATTAGTAATCTCAAAATAAAACACAATAACATTTCAGGTTATTTTATCGAAGTGTCGAATTCCCATCTGGCCAAAGTTCCAAAAACCTTCACACGACGCCAGACTCTGGTCAATAACGAGCGTTATGTAACTGATGAGCTGGAACTTTTTGAAAAAGATGTAACTCAAGCGATGGGTAAACTAACCCATCTTGAGAAAGAAATCTTTGACCAATTCAGCGCTCGCATCGAGGAGCACTCATATTTAATTCTTGATGTCGCCAAACGATTCGCTCAAATTGACGTCTTCCAGTCTTTGGCCTGGATCAGTTTGCAGGAAAACTTCATCAGACCGAAGCTCCACAGCGATAAAAAAATTGTTGATATCGTTGGAGCGTGGCATCCCCTTATCAGGGCGAATATAAAAGATAGTTTTATAACTCACAATATTCATTTAAATGATTCTTGCTACTTTGGATTAATCACGGGCCCCAACATGGCAGGGAAAACAACTGTGATGCGAGAGGTGGCCATCATCCAGTATTTGGCACAATTGGGATGTTTTGTTCCGGCCCACAGGGCAGACTTAGGTATTTGTGATTATTTATTTTCAAGATTAGGTGCCTCTGATGACATCATTAAAGGTCAATCAACTTTCATGGTTGAGATGGCCGAAACGGCGGAAATTCTCAGACATGCGTCTGATCGATCTCTGATTATTCTTGATGAAATCGGACGAGGGACATCGACCTATGATGGCCTCTCAATAGCGTGGGCCCTCGTTGAGCATTTTGTAAAAAAACTAAGACCCCTGACTCTTTTTGCCACTCACTATCATGAGCTGATTGAATTAGTTGAAAGTATGCCAGAAGCAAAAAATCTTACCGTAAGAACAGAGCAAAAAAATGGAAAAATTCAATTTCTCTACGAATTAATAGAGGCCGGCGCCACTCAAAGTTTCGGCATTCATGTTGCTGAACTTGCAGGTCTTCCTAAGGAAGTCCTCAGGCGATCACGGGAAATCCTTAAAGATCTTGAGTCTCAGCAATCTAAAGGATCTGAAATTCTTGATACTCAGTTAAACTTTTTTAGTGAAAAAATCGCGCATGAAATTCCAGATTACTTAACAGGTCTGGAAAACGACCTCAAAGGCCTTGATCTGATGAATCTGACTCCTATTCAGGCCTTAAATAAACTCCATGAGCTAAAATTACAAATACTGACCCATTGAACTCTGTCTTTTCATTCTCTCAAGTAACTCACTCTGACAGCCGATCAGGGTGAAGAGGTGAAGATGACCATCATCGATCTTACAACTTTTGCTGAGCATTCCCAGAAACTGCCCAGTAGGCTTTTGGCCCCACTCGAGAAGCGGGAAAAATTTCCGACGGTGAAACTCCTCATCGCTCACGGCGCGGACATTTTTTCGACGATGATTATGCTGTCCATCATCTCTTCGTGCCTGATGCATTCTCTGAATTTAATTATTATCTCAAAAGGCCTCGATAATTTTTCAGATAAAACGGCGTTGCGTTTCATTCTTCAAATACTTCCATTTTTCGTTTTTAATTATTTCTTTTTTTGTTATTTCATGAATAGCGGTCAATCTTATGGAATGTTTCTCATGAAAAAACGCATTCATATGAAATCAAAAAGTTTTGTTTCGGCCTTCAAATGGGCATCTCGCTCCACAATACTGTGTTTTTCATTCGGATTTTCTCATTTCATTGAAAAAAAAATATGGAGTGACTTCCAGGCCCACGATCACCTTTATCATGAACTTATTTCTCATCATGAGGATTACACGGTTGATGTTTTGTCGAGAGGTCAAGAATCTAAAAAAGCGGCCACTGAAGAAGAAATCTGGTCAAAGGCCGCCTGATTAAAAAAATTATTTTTCCAGCCAGCTAAACCCAAGTTCTCTGGTTTGGGCATCACTTGGTTTCGAAGGAGAGCTGGCCATTAAGTCCGTGGCAGAAGCTGTTTTTGGAAAAGCAATGACATCTCTGATAGAGTCCGTTTTTGCCAGAAGCATAATCACCCGATCCATTCCAAAGGCCATTCCCGCATGTGGAGGAGTGCCGTACCGAAGTGCCTCGATGAAAAAACCAAACTGATGTTGAGCATCCTCCGGACTGAAGCCAAGAAGTTCAAACATTCTTGATTGCTGTTGATTGTCGAAAATTCTCATTGACCCTCCTCCAATTTCATATCCATTGCAAACGATGTCATACGCATAGGCCTTAACATCTTTGACCTTGGACTTATCATTGGAATAATAGAGCTCCATATCCTCATCCTTGGGACGCGTAAACGGATGATGTTTTGCACCTAAGGTGCCAGTGTCGGCGTCGTAATCAAACAAGGGAAAATCATAAACCCAGAGGAAGGCATATTGATCATGATTAATAAGTTTAAAATGCTTACCAAAATATCTTCTCAGGGCATCAGCACAATCATGGGCCACATTAAAGTTTTTATCTGCTGAAAAGAGCCATATTCCATCACCTTTTTCGGGTGAGTTTTCATAAAGTGCATTCAAAACATTGGCATCAATGAATTTAGAAATTCCGCCGCTCACCTGATTATTCTCTGACTTGAACCATGCCACCCCTTTACCACCGTAGGGTTTGACAATTTCGACCAGTCCATCAATTTCCTTTCTGGCCAATGTTCCCATGGTGGATGGAACAAAAATTGCCTTAACCATCCCATACTGAGAGTTGGCAACTTCAGAGAAAGTTGCAAAAGATGACGTTTTAAAAAGATCAGTCACTATCATTTGTTTAAGACCAAACCGAACGTCTGGTTTATCAGAACCATAGTCCCTCATAACTTCATCATAGGAGATTGACTGCATTTGAAAATCTTCGGGCATACTAAAAATGTTTTTCACGACATGAGTGGCGAGATTTTTCATGTATCCCAGAGTCGGAAAAGAAACCTCAATGTCAATCTGAGTAAATTCAGGCTGACGATCGGCCCTGAGATCTTCGTCACGAAAGCAGCGACAAATCTGAAAATATTTATCACTATTGGCGATCATGAGAAGCTGTTTTAAAGTTTGAGGAGACTGAGGAAGAGCATAAACTCTTCCAGGATGAACCCGGGACGGAACGATGTAATCACGGGCCCCCTCGGGAGTTGTTTTATAAAGAATCGGCGTTTCAATTTCATTAAAGCCAAGCTCATAAAGTGACGTTCGTGCTTTTCTCGTGATATCTGAGCGAAGAGACAAGATCTCTTGTAGCTTCTTAGAACGAAGATCAAGATAGCGGTAACGAAGCCGAAGATCCTCGGTTGCCGGAACCATGCCATGGGGAAGAAATGGAACCTCCTCTGCGAGCGAGAGCAGAGTGATTTCTTCAACCTGAATTTCCACCATACCTGTGGCCATATTGGCATTTTTAGCTGAATCGGGTCGTGAGATAACTTTGCCTTTGGCCATCAGAACTGATTCTAAAGAAAACTTTCGAAGTTCATTGAGATCTCCCTTGAAAGCCTCGAAGCCTAATTGAGTGATGCCGTACTTATCTCTAAGATCAATAAAATGGAGGCCACCAAGATTTCTATGTTTGTTCATCCAGCCACAGATTGTGACTGTTTTTCCAAGGTCAGATTCTCTAAGCTCACCGCAGTGATGAGTACGCATTAATCCAGGCAATTTTTTATCCGATGACATTTAGGGGCTCCTATCGTATCTCTAATTTAGACTTCAAAATCATACCTGAATCAGAGATAAACTTCATGAGAAAACTCCTTACTGTCTCCTTGCTTTTTCTACTTTTTGCATGCCAAAGTGAGTCACAAGGCCAGAAATCAAGCAGAAAAGTTCAGCTCACGACGCCTTCAGGAGATGTCATAAATTTAATTCTTGCGATTGATCCTGATGAACAAGAACAGGGTCTTTCCGGTATAACGCCAGAGGATTTTGCAGATGATCAGGGTATGTTATTTTTTTATCTTGAGGACAACGAACGACATTTTTGGATGCCGGATACGCATTTTGAGCTTGATCTCTTCTATTTAGATAAAGATTTGAAAATTACGGACATCATAAGAAAACTGCCTTTCCATAGAGGACGTGCCAATCCAGAGCTTATTCCGCGAGCAAGAGGTATCTGGGCACGACATGTTCTTGAAATGAAATCGACTTCACCAATAGCTCACAAATTGAAAATAGGTGATGTTCTGAAGTGGCGAGGGGCCAAGTCTCTTCAGGAAACTGAAAATTTAGTCAGGGAAAATGCAAAAAAATACTAAATTGAATTAACAGCTTCTGGCCGTACATCGACATCGGGTAACTCGCCCGCAAAAAGAATCAGAAATTCATCTGTTGCGATCACTCCTAGATGCTCCTTTGCCAGCTGCTTTTGATAATTACGATCCAGCTGAATTCGGGAAATTTCTGTTTTCAACTCTTTATTTTCAACTTGAAGGGATTTTAATTCATTTCTCTTATCTTTAATCACAGCTTCAGTTGAGAAGTAATCCCAAACACCGCGATCCATCGAGACCAGACGAAGTATTAAAACTCCTACGGTCAACCAACCCACTTTAGCGAGTATATGAGTCTTAACTTTTTCTTTTTTCTTTGTCTCTGAAGAGCTTCTTCGAGCGGGGCGAGTTTCCAATTCTTCGATTTCTTCAACTTCCTCATTATTAATATAATCAATATTTGTTTCTCTGAGAGAACTCTTACGTCGCTCAATCAGGTCAATATTATCCTGGGCCCCCAGAACTTTTCTTGAAGGTGTCTTTTCAAAATATGTAGGCGCATGAGATGAGTCCGTCGCAAAAGGACGATTAAATACATTTTTCCGAGTGCGCAATCTGTCTCTTGATGAAGATTTATTAGATGATTTCGATGCGAACGGAGATTCTACTTCTTCATATTCGTCTTCAGACGATTGATTCATTCTTGATTCCACGCAAAATACATCCTGTATTTTGGGCATATGCTGCCCATGTCCAAATTAGTGTGCTATTTCCAGTTTGACATGGGAAGCATAATGCTACAAGTACTTAATATAATGGAGGAAGTATTTTCCTAGTAACGACTACCTCGACTGAATGAGCGTCCACCACGGTCTCCAGCGCCACTTCCGCCGCTGCTTCTGCCACCTCTGAATCCACCGCCGCCGCCGCCGCCACCAAAGCCACGACCAACTGTAGGAGCTGTCGCAAGTTCGATCGAGACCCGACGGTTTCCGAACATTTCACCCTTCAAGCCCATGATTGCATCAGTCAAGTGGGCCGGTGCTTCGATAAAGGCAAATTTTTCTTTTGTTTCAATCCGGCCAAGATCCCTGCCCGCTACACCAGTTGCCGTTGAAACGAATTTAAGTAACTCGCCAGGATTTGCTCCATCCATCGTTCCAAGATTGATGAAGAATCGCTGCATACCTGACTCAACTCGAACGCCTTGTGGGCGATCGCCCTGACCGCGAGGAGCGACATCAATTTCCTGAGCTTTCTGGTAACGCTTTAAGGTGTTCTCGAACATAAATCCATAGATACCCTTAACGATATCTTCTTTTTCAAGTTCGTTAAACTTCGCCTTAAAAGCATCATAATGAAGAACGTCTTCATCGTGAAACGATGAGATGTGATCAGTGAAGCGCTTGAGTGATTTTTCAAGAATTTTTTCTCTGATCTCGTTAACCTTTGGAAGAAAAACTCTTTCGATTTTAGCTTTAGTTAATCTTTCGATCTGACCAACACGACCCTGCTCATTTGGCTCGATAATCGACAAAGAGATTCCTTTTGAGCCGCCACGACCAGTTCGGCCGATACGGTGAACATAGGACTCATTGTCTTGAGGAAGACCAAAGTTAATCACGTGAGTAAGATTGTTGACATCAATTCCTCGAGCAGCAACATCCGTACAAACCAGGAGATTGATTTTCTTTTCCTTAAATTTTTTCATCGTCATATCTCTCGAAGCCTGATCCATGTCTCCATGAAGGGCATCCGTAGGATATCCTCGGGCATTTAATTCATCGGTCAATTCCTTCGCACCAATTTTTGTTCTGGTAAAAATGATGGCGTACATACTGTCTGAATAATCCATGTATCGGCAAAGGGCCTCGATGCCATTTTCACGTCTCACCACAACAGCTTTTTGTTCAACTGAATCAGCGGTAAGAACTTTTTTCGTTACTCTGACGGTCACGGGATTTGAAAATTCTCTATTCACGAGGTCAGAAATAGGACCAGGAAGTGTCGCAGAGAACATCCAGATTCTTTTTTCAGGAATTTGATCAATGATCGCAGTCACGTCATCAAAGAACCCCATATCAAGCATTTCATCTGCTTCATCCAGAATAACAAATTTTGTATTATCAAATTTCAGCACTCCGCGATCAATCAGATCCATCACGCGCCCTGGAGTACCAGCGATAACTTGAGGCTTTTTCGATTTAAAATCTTTGATCTGCAAACCAACAGAGGTTCCGCCGTAAACTGACATTGAACGAATGGGCTCAAAGGCAGATAGCTTTTGAATTTCTTCATTAATTTGGTTCGCGAGCTCTCGAGTAGGAGCAAGAATCACAGCTTGCAATGCAGGTGATTTAAAATCTAGTTTTTCAAGTAATGGAAGAACAAAGGCTGCAGTTTTACCAGAACCTGTCTGGGCCTGGCCGATGAAATCAACATCGCCCTGAAGTAGCACAGGAATGGCCTGCACCTGAATTTCTGATGGATTTTCATAACCCATCTTAGCGATTGCTTTAAGAGATGACTCTTTGAGTCCTAGTTCAATAAAAGACATGCGTTTTCTCCTTTCGAGAAAGTAATTGTTATGCGCATTTTGAATGTAGATTGAGGCCTGGTCCTAATGGTCTCAAAACAGCCTTGAGAACCACTTAGACCTAGATAGACGGCAAGATCCGGGTGGGAACAAGGTACAAAATATACGACTGAGGACCTTTTAGCATGAAAATCGAATCGATGTAAATAGCGCGTTATGGGCCATATAAAAACAACCCGGTTGAGTAATTCGGCTACCGATCAATTCATTTAAGTAGGAGAAATAATGGACCCTTTCAAGCCACTGTCTCTAGTTACTTAATTTGATAACTTATCCAGGCGCCAAGAAAGAAAGACTTGTCGGTGACGGGTTGGTCGTTAATAAAACAACTCACGAAGGGCATGGCATTCAATGTTGGAGTCAGGTCTCTGGAGTACCCTACAAAAACGTCTTGCATGAGGTCTTTAAAAACCGGTTCACGATCATTGTTGGCCTTGGCCCGCCTGTCCGTTTCCAAAATATTCTCATAATAAACGAGCAGTCTGCTTACATCATCGAGAGTGTATTGAACAAATGGTCCTGTATAAAAACGAAATCGATCTAAACCAAATTTATCCTCAATGATCCATGAACGTAACTGGCCGAATACGCCTAGTTGCCACGTTTTATTAAAGTCATAAGTTGCATTGTAGGCCAATTCAAGTTGATTTGTAATCGTTCCTGCTCCACCGTTTGAGGAACTCCTGCTACCTCGAGATGTCGGAATTCTCAATCCTGGCCGAATCCAAAGGTTAAATGACTTATCTTCAGAAGTTAACACCACTCCCTGGAATCCAAAAAGAAGATCATCCAGTAAAATAAGAGAAACATCCTCGCCGGCCATGTCTTTTTCACCTATCAAGGGGACGGCAAATCGCGGATTCACTACGAAATTCAATTTTGAGCCATAATTGAAATTAAAGCTTAGTTGGTTCCACATATTGGTGGGCCATGTATCTTGATTCGAGCCTCCTGAAAATTCAGGAGAGAGGGCAGCATTTCTCCAGTTGCCCTTTTCAATGTCGTCAAATTGAGGAGTCGTCAAAACGCCAAAGTAACCAATTTTTAAACGATCGGAGAACTTATCAAAACTTGTTTTTGGCTTCATGTCCTGGGGAGAAGGTCTCGTAGACATCTGGGCCGAGGCAACCTGAATTTGCATGAAAGAAATTGAAATAATAGATAGAAAAAAACTTTTCATGTTGATGTGTGCCTTACTTTAAAATTTTCAATAAATCTCATTCTAAGGATTTTTATCCAGAACTCAAAGTACTATTCAATTGTTCCCATGTACTTTACTAAATGACAACTCTAAATTTTCGTGGTGCAATAGTGACACCAAAAAGGGAAATAGATGAAATCTGAAAAACACCAAATTCTTACTTCTTTCTTTGAATCACTCGAAAAAATTCAATCAGAAAACATGATGTCGATGGTTGAAAAACACTTAACTGATGAAGATGTTGAAATATTTGTTCACCACATTGAAAATTTTTATGGCATTTCTGACGATGAAGAACTTGGAATGCTCGCCCAGTTAATGGTGACAGGTTATCTT
>CAXNNO010000050.1:0-10132 GCA_964203555.1 Bacteriovoracales bacterium | reverse complement strand
TGACCTTGCACCAAAGTCATAGCTAGAGGGAGAAAAAGAGAGGATCGCTGGATTGCTCGCCACTCCTGTCAAAAGCCGGGTGACAGTGCGCTCGGTTCCATTATTATAAAAGACTTTAAGCGCCGAATTCTTAGTACCACTTGAGGAAGGGGCGAATCTTACGCTCATTGAGCAGCTGGCACCATTTGAGAGCGCTGAACCACAGGTATTGCTGAGTAATGTGAAATCAGTGGCCGGTTCTAAAATTGTTGAACTGATGGTCGCAGGTGTCGCACTTCCACCATGAAAAAGTGTAAAGGAAAGATCGGCAGTCTGGCCGACGTAAAATGTTAAGCTGTTAAAGGAAACCGTATCAAAGCGGGATAGAAAAAGGTTTGAGGTATTTTCTCCTGTTCCCGTGAGCGTGCTGAAAACATATTGTGTCGTGCCTGTGCCATCATCATACTTGAATTTTATCGTACCGCTGTAATCAGTAGCTGAAGTAGGGTTAAAGACAATAACGATTCGGCACGAACTACTGAAGGAAGTATTACATGTTCCTCCGGTCCCAGGAAAATTCCCATTTTTAAAACTAAAACCAATCGGCATTGAAAAAATCGAAAATCCCGTCGCCTCTTTGGTTGAACTATTTGTGATGGTTATTGTTTTTTCTAGTGTTGAGTTGACACTGATTGTTCCGTAGCTTGTATCAGTCATGGAGAGATTGGCGGCAGGAGTGATTGTTCCCGAAAGGTCAATGATGAGAGCTTTTGTCTCGGCCCCGTTAAAATAGTTTAAGGTGAGTGATCCGGAATTTAATCCATCGATTGTGGAGGAAAAGCGAAGCTTTAGGAAACAGCTGGCACCAGCACTCAATGAGGTTGTGCAAGTACTACCAGTTCCAGGAAAACTCCCCCCCACAAATTGAAAGGGCGGCCCGCTTATGGAATTTACTGAAATAAGACTAAGGGCACTTCCTTGGGAGGCATTAATGGTAAGAGATACGTCCTTCGTTTGTCCGTTCACGACATTTCCAAACGCTCCACCAGAAGCAGTCATCTCTCCCTCTGTTTTTCCTTGAAATGAAATCACCGGTAAGGTTTTTGTTTCAATCTGATCATGATAGGAAAAATAAGTATTAAGGGTCGATGAACTTCTACTCGTAGGTGCGTATGAAACTTTTATCGTGCAACTTCCAGCACTGAGGGTCGTCGTGCAAGTGCCACCTGTTCCCGGATAAGTTCCACCGGTATAAGAAAAAGGTGTGGAGAGTGGATTATTATTAAGTCCTGAAAGGGTTGCCGCCAATTCTCCGCTCTCATACTGAACGGTCAAAGTTTTTATCGTGTTGGTATTTAATTTAACGACACCATAATCTGTCGTGCCAGTTGGTGAGATAGACAGAGTGGGACGAAGTTTCGTCACCCCACCAAGGGATCTCGTGATGGTGATGGGAGAGCTTCCATTAAAATAGGACAACGTGAAACTATTACTCCATGTGCCGGAGGTGAGTGATTGAAGAACCACAACAATCGTGCAACTGGCCGTATCCTTAGATAGAACTAAGGTGCAAGTTCCTCCCGTTCCGGGATAGCTTCCCCCTTTGAATCCGAAAGGAGAAGAGAGATTTTGAACACCAAGACCGGTTGCCGTTACATCCCCACCGGAATGAGTGATCGTGAAAACTTTTTCGTGAGGATGGCCAGATGCTACAGTTCCAAAATTGTGCCCCGTTGGGTCGGAAATCGAAAGCTCGGCTTGAGTAAACCCCCATGCAATAAGATTTAAATTATTATTCTCTGTTCGCCCCGTATTTAAGTACGTCAGGTTTATGTCCTGAATATGTTCACCATTATTGAGCGGAGAGTAGTTAACGACGAGTTCGCAGAACTCGCCCGGAGCTACTCTTATGCCACAGTTTCCCCCGATGCCGGGATAGGCTCCCCCCTTGAACGAGAACGGGGCCGCTAGGTTATTGACGGTGATATTTTCAGCAATGACTTTTCCGGTGTTTGAAATTTTTATTTTGAGATCTGTTGATGATCCGATAAATTTATTTCCAAAATCATAAAGTGTGCCGTATTCAAAACTCAAAATGGGATTGGAGTCAGCACTTACCTGATGTTGAAGGGTAGAAGAAGAAAAGGCATCTTTGTATGAGAAGTTAAGTGTCGCAAGATGCGAGTTTGTATCCTGAGGTTCGTAGAGAAGAACGATTGTGCAGGTACTCCCCGAATTAAGACTGGTCTTACAGGTCCCACCGGAGCCAGGAAAACTTCCACCCTTGAATCCAATGGGGTCACTGGTTGTGATCGTGACCGAAAGATCCTCTATGGAAAGACCTCCCTGGGATTTAATCGTTATTACGTGATCAAGACTCGTCCCCGCAACTGTGGCACCAATAAAACCACTGGTGTTTAAAACTTTAAGGAGTCCCGGGTCTTTTTCTATTTTTGTCGAAAGAATGGAGTTTTTATCACTGCAAGAAGCAATAAAAAAAAGAAGAAGAAAAAGTTTAATGATAATGATGAGGCACTTCATTGCTTGATGTACCTCGGATCACGGAACCAGTTATTAAAAGTGGGAAATAGGGAATCAAAGTGAAGTGATAACTTTCCGGCAAGAGCGTATTGATTCCCGATAGAGTTCAGTTCAAAAGTAAATCTTGAATTCGTTGTCGTGGCAGCGGTTACTCCTACATAGTGCTCTATTTCATGTAGCTCAGAAATGTAATCCATCTCCGGTAGTTCGAGTGCCGGAATGGTGGAATAAAACTTAACATTTCCTGACCAATGTCTGAGGCCGATGTATATGTCAATCAGCCTTAAATAAATTGAAAGCGAGAGATCATTGGTAAAGGATATGCTTGTAAAATAATCCTCTCTCGAGGATCTTGAGTAATTTAAACGATAAGTGAAAAAGAGATAACGATCCCTACTAATGACTCGTTTGTATCCCGCACCCCAACCTTTAATTCCTTCAACCTGGGGGATGAGGTAGCTGAGTGTCAGGTCGTGTTTGTTTCCAAATCCAAGATTTAAATGAAATCTCGATAGACCCAGGGATGTGTCCATATTCGAAGTGTCTGCCCCTATGGTTTTATAAGCATTAGTTACGTCCAAATCTCTTGGGGCGTCCATGTATGAAATGCCGTAGTCACTGGCCATTTGAATGTTGGGTATTCCAAAAAATTTACTTCCGGCCCTCAGTGGGTTGACAGTCGTGGCCGAGTGAAAGTCGTAATGACCTGTGGATTTAGAGAGCCATTTTCCTATCACCATGGAGGCCTTCTCAGACTGCTTATCAGTGATCTGGCCGTAGGCAGATTTCCAGTTCAATATAATAAGTATCATCCAGAAAAATCTGTGCACGCCACCATGGCCTGTTTTTAGTTTAAAATATCTTAATATTAGACTAAAAACATGCCAGTTTGAGAACTAAAGAATAAGAGTTTCTAAAGGCGTGTCAACTCGAGAAGCTGATCTTTTGTGTAGTTTGGATGGAACGGGTTTTCACTGTCGGTAGTCTTTATTGGGTTCACTTTAACTTTTGTTGATGTTTTTCCATAAATATACTTAAGAAAGTCCTGAGAAAGATCCATCTTGGACGCCTCTGAGAGCTTTTGTTCAAAAAGTTTAGTTGTAACTGACGAATATTTGTATTGCTCGAAATAATCTTTTAAAAAATCTTTAAGCTCTAGACCATTCTCATTCATTCGAAAGGCAATCCAGGACAGAAAAGCTGAGCCTTCCGTGTAGGCCATGCGATCAGTTAATCGCGACCAGACCGATCTGCCAGCGAGCATGGTTGATTCAAAATATAACTTTTCAGTTAATGGATATTTATTATCCCTCCATCTTGCGATGGCCTCATCCATCCAGCCAGCGTTTCCATTGGCCGGCATAAGTCCACGAGCATGATAAGAGTGAAAAAGCTCGTGACCCAACGCTTTTAAACTCGTTGAAGTTGCTCCAGAGTACTCCATACCGCCACTTAAAGAGTTCCCGTAAATAATGAGTTGTTCATGCGGGAAAGGACCATAGTCGGCCTCAAGTTCTGCCAATATATTTTTTGTCTCAGAAACGAATTCATCGCTATTGTAGATCGTATAGACATCAACAGGGAGAAGTCTTCCGTCAATTGAGGGATAGTAGAACTGAACATTTTTCGCCGAATTATTTTCCGGGAAAAGGTGGAAAAACATTGAAGAGGCCGAATAAAAAGCAGGATAACTCACTTCAAAATGATTCTCAGAAATCTTTGTCACAGATCCGTTAGTCTTTAAAATATGTGGGCGCCCCTCGCCGTGAATGATTCTGACTTTTGAAGTCATTTCATATTGATCAAATTCAAGATTTGTCGGAAGGTACTGCTCTAAATAACGACGATCATTTAAATCCGACATCCAGAAACCCGAAGAAACACCTCTTCGATCAAAGACAACATTGGTTGATAGGGAATGTTTTATTTTTAATTCATGAATTCCCGGCGATAACTTAACTTCCACCACTCGTAAAGTTGTTTGACTATCTGGATCTTTAATTGCCGGTATATTAACATCAACTCCGTCCAGACTCGCTTCAATTGGATCTGCAACGAGATCAAAAATGGGGTAACCAGCAGTCTTCGCCTGAAAAGTAATGAGACTTTCGACAACGACTTTTTGTTCTTTCAGATTGTAGGTAATGGCATAGTCAGCTTTCTGGAAATCGATAAAAACCGCCAAATCACCCTTAAATGGAAACGCCGGCGGAGCATCTTTCATTGCAGAAAAAGCAGGAAGGCAGTGTACGAGTACAGAAAGTGCCACAATCATTTTCATCATGAATAAATCCTTTGTCAGATAAAATCACAAAACCATTTAGGGATCGACTTCGTAAAATATATCTGAATCTTGTGCACTTTGGGGATAGAAAAATGAGATCTAGTTGCAATCAAAAGATGAAAAGCTTGTCGCTTCCTGAAAAATCTCGGGCCGACCGCTGAACCGATAAACGTTGTGAGTGACGCCAAGAATATTTCCGTCACCATCTTGGAAGGCCTTCCAGTTTCCATTAAGAGCAGGGGAGCTTATCTCAAATGATCCAATGAGTTGGGGGTTATCCTTTGAAAGCTCTCCTGAATCCACTACGATTTTAAGATCTTGCGCCCGGTAATTTGATTCGGCGGTCAAATAGACCGTGCGACTCTGAGTCTCTCCTGGTTTGGCCTTAGGAAATAACCCCAATAGTCGTCCACGATTAAGGATTTTAACCGCTGTCTCTTGGCCCAGAGGATCCACCGTGAGGGGAATGGTTCGGGTGATGTGAAGGGGATATCCCTTATGAGTCGGACAGGATTGATTGATGTCAGAAAATGTTGAAAATTTCTTTTTAAAATCATCGATTGATCTTCGAATTTCTGTTTTCGGAAAGATGTTTTTCGTTTTGGCGTAGATATGGAGCTCATTATTGTGCTCATAAAATCCAGCGGTCTTTATTGTGTTCAGAATCGGTTCGGCCTTACACCCTAAAACTGAAAGATATCTGAGGTTTGGGTGAATGAGTTGAAAAATATCTTTTAAGTTTTTTCCGTAAAAGTCAGAAATGACATCTTCCATGCCAAGACCCGATTCTTTATTTTTAAAACTTCCCGCATGAGAAATCCAAAACAGCGCAATGTTGTCCGGATTCATCAGCTCTTTATGAAGAGTTTCCTGATCGGCCTGATCAAAAATGACTAGCTCGTAAGGTGCTTTTTCCATTTTCTTTTGAAAATATTCGATGAGTTCAGAGGAGAGTTTCCACTTTTTTGTTTTGAACAAAGGCCTGTGCTTGGGATTATCAAGGGAGACAAGGAGCGCCACTTTTGGAGAAGCAAAAGCAGCAAACGAGAAAAATAAAATAATTATAATTTGAATCAAACGCATGAGGCGATTATAAGTCTTGATTGGTCCTCCGGAGAAGGATCTGGTAAATTTTACAATCCCAAGACACCAAGTGATTACTTTTTGAAGGTGATGTTATGTTGAAAAATATAAACTGCCACTTGAGACGCTACCTTCATCGTTTCCGGAGAAAGACTGGACTGGAATTGATTCCACAGTGACTTTACTTCTTCTTCAGATGAATCATGACTGGTTTGGGATTCAATGACTTCTTTTATGATATTGAGTTCATCGATCTCACGGTGATAGATCTCCAGGTCAGCTTCACTTATTCCTACTAACCTTGCCTGAGAAAGTGAGAGTTCTTTAAACTTCAAGTCCGCGCTCTTATCTTCCAGCACAACCAGCCCAATGACTCGAGTTGCTCGGGAATTGATGATTAACCCAACCGCCGCTTCAGATTTAAGTGGCCAGCATGAGGCCAGAACGCACGCTATAAGAAGTTTGCAAAAGGTTTGTTTCATCGCTTTTCCTTGGTTAAGCGCTTAGTAATTTCTTTTAGCACGAGTACGACCTCGGTGTTTGTGGTGTGTAAAAGTAACAGACATGAGAAGTCAGGTTTCGGCAAAAAGTTTTAGATCTGCTCCGCATCTTTGGATTTTTTATTTATCTGTCAAAATTGGGATAGGGGGAAAATCTCAATGAAAAATATCTTTGCCGCTTTGATCTTACCACTTTTGTTTCACTTTGAGGCCTCGGCCCAGGATAAAAATATTTTCTCACGCTATTATAAATTAATTCCTGAAGAAGAGGCGCTGAAATCGATTGGCACGTCAATTGATTCAGAGCTTAAGTCTACCTCCATCAAGGCCTTGATTTGGAATGTTAAAAAGGCGCAATTAAAGAACTGGCGCTCAGAATTCTTAAAATTAGGAAAAAGTCATGACCTCTTTGTTATTCAAGAGGCCTATGGTAATGAGCTTTTTCATTCGACATTAGATAGCTTTCATCAATTCAACTGGAAGATGGGGATCAGTTTTTTATTTCCTCAGGATAAAAATTCTCCCACCGGAACGATGATTGGGGCCAGAGTCAGTCCCAGTGAGGTGATAATTAAGCATTCGACTGACTTTGAACCGGTTACTTCTACGCCGAAGGCCCTGACGTTCGTCAAATACCCAGTGGAGAAAAGAAACACGGAACTCTTGGTTATCTCGGTTCATGCTATTAATTTTCAGTCCACCGCTGCTTTTAAACGCCATATGGAACAGGCCGAGGGGGTCATTCGAGAGCATTCAGGACCTGTTCTTTTTGCAGGAGATTTCAATACGTGGAATCAGACCCGCACAACATTTTTATTTAATCTCGCCACGAAGTTGGGATTAGCAGAAGTTCATTTTAAAAATGGTCAAAATCGAATGAAGTTCGGACAATATTTTCTTGATCATAGCTTCACTCGCGGAATAGACGTGACGAAGGCGGAAGTTATCCTTTCAAATGGAAGTGATCACACGCCTTTATTAATTGAGATGAACATTCTCTAGCTTCATCTATGGTGAAGACTCATGTTGTTCTCACAATCTGAGAATCCAGGTCATTTTCGGGCCCAGAAAAACTACTTCTGGCATTTAGGACAATAGTAAGTTCCTCTTTGAGCAAGGATGATTTTTTTCACGGGAGTTTTGTGACACATCTGACAGATTTTCTGATAAAAAACCACAAGGTGCTGAACTCCAAGCCCTCTCTCGCCGGTTGAATCACGATAACCTCCCTGAAATGTTGTCCCGCCAGAGGCAATGGCCGGATCTAAAACGTCTTTAATCGCACGCAGTATTTTAGGAAATTCTTCTTTTTTTATGAGCCTGCATTTACGAGTCGGACGGATACCGGCACGGGCGCAAATCTCGTTAGCAATATAATTACCCGATCCCGCGAAAAGTTTTTGATCAAGCAAAGTCACCTTCAGGGCGCGTTCAGGAAAGCGTTTTATCGCCCCAGTCAAATACTCCAACGTAAATTCCGGATCGGTTAAATCCATACCCAATTCTAAAAGTTTTTTCTCGGCCTCATCTTTTGAATAATAGTACATGTGCCCAAAGCGCCGGGGATCATCGTAGGCCAAAGTATATTTTGAACCGATTAAGGTCAGGTGAGTGTGTTTACCTGAATGAATGGTTTCACCAATGAGCCAGGTACCAGTCATTCCAAGATGGGACAGAAGATGAGATCCATCATCGAAGATGAAATCCAGAATCTTACCCTTGCGTTTGATCGAGGTAATGGTTTTATGTGTGATATCGAGGTGAGTATGGAGGATATTTTGTTTTAACTGCGGAGTCGAAGTGATTTTATCTATCTTGAAAGGTAGATAGTGGGAGAGTTGGAGACGGATGGTTTCGACTTCGGGTAGTTCGGGCATATTATATTATCTTATTGTATTTATTATATTATTTCTAGTATGCGGTCCGACTTTTCCAGTTTAAGTATTGAATAAGTCGACACATCGGATCTATTAAAATCAGTTCGGGCATTTAAATTAAGTTTTTGAGGTGAAGGGCTATGGCATTCCTGCATAAAATTCAAGCAAGACTAGACAGATTTACAGCATGTGGTAATATGTAAACAATGATTAAATCGATCACTGGTAAGATAACTAAAGATATTGTGCAGAAGGGAGCATCTAAGAGATTCCCCGAGAGACTTAATAAGCGTGCTAATTTTTTGCTTATGGCCTTAAGTGATGTTGCAACATTTGATGATCTAAAACGAATCTGTGAACCGCCGTCGTTAAAGCTACATAAGCTGAAGGGGAGCATGAAAAAGTTTTGGTCAATTACGATCGAAAAACCATGGTGTATTATCTTTCGCTACGAGAAAGGTGAATTCCATGATGTTGAAATAGGAGACTATCATGATTGAGTTATCTGTACGTCGGTCAGCTGGCGATTTTTTAAAAGTAATGATCCTTGATGAGAGAGGACTTACGCAAAAATGGCTGGCCGAAGAAATTGGCTGTGCTGAAAGAAAAATTTCTGAAATCTGTAACGGCAAGCGTGGGATCTCGGCGTCGTTTGCGATTGAGTTAGAAAAAGTATTTGGTATCAGCGCTGAGTTCTGGGTAACCATGCAAGCCAAATGGGACCTTTTCAATGCTCGCCAGAAAGCGGCTTAGTACCTGTTTTGTCAAAAAGGTGCCAGCTAAGTGAGATTACTTGTAACCACTATTTCAAGTGTGCTATTTTGATTACATGAACTTTGAATCTGTGAAGGCGAAGGCTATAGAAATTTGTACCAAGATATTTTGCGGGGGAATGATTTTATTTTATGTACTTTGGATCATGTTTCACGATGAATCTGGTACTCCATATCCAGCAAAATTTGAAATAGCCTTGTTGATGATCGTTGTGTCTGTGCTTTGTAATTTTGGTTTTTATCTGTCTTTAGGAAATTGCAAGAAGAAGTTCAAGAAAATGATAATATCTCTTCTTCTTATTGCAGCTTTTTTTAATTTTTTCATGTTTGTATCGTTTGCTCACACACCTTTTGAGTTTTTAGATGAAAAACAATGGTCCATACTGCGGATGTATCTCGCATATGGTTCTGTATTATTTTCTTTGGTAATTAGTTTATTTGTATTTAGGTATAAAGAATGATTCCCGAAAGAATTGGAATTAAAATCTGGGACCTAAGGGCAGAGGCACGTGATGAACTGTATCTGTTAATCGACAAGCATTACAAAAAATGCCACGGAATTCGGATGGCTTAATAAAAAGCAGTGATCCAAGTTATAATGACAATGAGATTGATTCTCTGAGGCACTCTTATGTAAGCGCTGTGTATGTGATTGAGTTTAGCTATGAAACCACTGAATTGCTTGGGCGATTAAATGAATTTGACCCGAGGAGAAATGAAATCAGGGCAAAAAATATGGATTTGTGGAATAATTCAGTTGGCCGAAACTATGGCAGAAAATTCAAGAGAGGCGAAGAATTATTTTTTGCTCTTCTAAAGGCGCTTAAGGAAGGCGAGCTGATTATTTTACCGAGTGATCCACGAAAATACAAAGGCCCTAAGAGCATCAAGCGCTTACCCAAATCATTCGTCATCAAAGTTAAGGAAAATAAGACCGGTGCCAGCATTGAGTTCTTTGATTTTCGTAATAAACGAATGATGGCGAAGGAACAATTCATCGAAGCCATAAAAGCTGGACGCTATCCTGGATATGCTGTGAGAAAGCATCACTCGGGTGAGTTTCCATATTCGACTAGAGACAGATTTAGTTTTAAT
>CAXNNO010000049.1:0-10140 GCA_964203555.1 Bacteriovoracales bacterium | reverse complement strand
TGATTCTTCTTATCATCCACTCTTTGAACCCGATGAAAGGTCTTCATTTTCCAATGATCCCCTCCAAAAATTTGAAGAGAAGAATCATCGAGCCATTGCGAATAAACAATATTGTCCTGACCAAGATTGGACTTGCCCCTGACAAATTGGAACATGGCCTTCTCACCCAGAGAAAGTGAACCAACCGGACCTGGCTCATAGTCCTTGTGTTCTCCGACTCGAGCGCGATCAACCCACTTACCATCTTCCCATTTATTGCCGTAAAAATTTATCAAACAAGTGTTGAGTTTCCATTTTTCCGGAAAAAAACTTTTGGGGAAGCGATTCCTGGCCGTAAATTCAATTCGATCAACCAGACGTTGGAGAAAATCAGGATATGGCTCCGCTCTTATGCAGCGGTTTTGAATCCCTTTCGGTGGATGATAATAATCCAGGCACGCAAATTGCCAGTTCCCGAGCCAATAAACCGGTCTCAGAAGAGGTCTTTGTTCGTCACCGGGAGGAGGAGGATTATTCTCAGAAAATCTCATCTCCCATAAAGGATGGAGAGTTTCGAGCCACTTGATAAGTAGGGCCCTGTCCTTACGATCGACGAAAGGATACTGGTAATGAATTCCTGTGGGGTAGTGTGCGCTCTTCATATCTTAGGGCCAGAGATTACACTTTATGGGTTTTGAGAGTCCCGCTCTTTTTCAAAAACCTGTAAAACCTACTAACCTCCCCTTGATGGTGGTCAGATGGGCCTCAAAAGGTTTTTTTGTCTTTCAGGCTAGTAGCGGAATTTTTCAGCAAAGGGTATGCAGACCGCTTCAGTAAATGTGAATTTTGTTTTTCCGGGGATAATAACATCCCCAATCCAACTTACCCCATTGGCCGTTTTTTTCATCTTCACCCCACAGCGAAAACTATTCCAGCGATCGAGAAGGCAATAAGAATCGGACTTACCCGCCTCTGGAATCAGAGTCCAGGAATGATCTTTTCTTGAATCACAGATCTTGATTTGTTCCGAGTCAAAACCGTACTGATGGGCCAGACAGGCCCCTACAAATTGACCTTCTCCGCAGTTGGCGTATTGGCAGTAAGGGGAGGGATCTTTTTTAGAATTGGGAAGTTTTTCGTTAATCAGTTTTTTCCGAACTTCAGCGCAAAACTTCTTAAGGCTGTTTTTCTTAAAGACTTGCTCGATATTTTCATCTCGTTTGAATTCGCACCAGGTTTTTTCGGCCAGTCCAACGGGATCACGATCATAGCAATGCCCAACCTTAGCGGAAAATTCATTCATTTCTTCACCCAGGAGTTTTTGGCGCATGTGATCCCCTAAAGACATGAGCTCTTTGATTGCTTTTGGCCACTCATAGGCGGGGCAAGGTAATGAATCTGAGGAGATGGCAAAAGAAAGAGGAACCAAGGCCAGAACGATGGGAATAAAAAGATAGATGTTTGTGATAAGTCGTTTAAAAGATACGTTCATAGTTCTGAATCTATCGGAATAAACCCTCAGAAAATTGAGTTGTTAAACGATTGTTAGATTGTTTTAAAAATTCTCCTAAGTGTTTGTAATGAGATGTGTAAAAAGGAAGGAGTGGGCTTGAGATTTTTTAGACCCGAGAGTAGTGTTAGGCATGATGAAAGTTCAATTGGCCTCTGAAGAGGATATCTTCCAGATATCTCAGCTTTATTTTGATGTCTATCAAGGGACATATCCAGATCCGCTGATGAAGGATTTTAATCTTATTCGCCAATTTATTAAATCTGGTTCAGGATTCTGGTTTATCACAAAGGACGATAAAAATCTCATCCTTGCCTCTGTTCTTGCTTCTTACGACAAAGACAATCTTATCGCCAAGGCCTTTGGAGCGATCGTAAGAAATGAATTTCGGGGGCAGGGAATTATGGAGGAGCTCCTTTCTTTCGGAATTAATTTTTTGAGAGAAAAGACTCTGGGGGTTGATGTTATTTATTCGACAACCAGAACAGTCAATGAAGCCGCACAAACACTAACAGAAAAGTTGGGTTTTAAAAAACTCGGAATATTTCCCAATGCTCACAGAACCAATGATTATGAGACGCATTGCCTGGCCGCGATTATTTATCCCTCGGCCTTAGAAAAAAGAAATACCAATTATAAAATCCATCATGAGATGGAGTCACTTTATAAAATCGTCCAAAAAGAAGTTGGTCTGGAAGCTTTGGAACCCATTACTCCGGAAACTCCCTCCAAGGTGCTGGTTAGGCCAGGTGAACTTGAGGTGATTAAATCTCCTAATTTTGTATCGTTCAGGTATAACCACCTCAAGTCTGAGAAAAAACTGGAATTTGAGTTCTTCCCCTTCCACCAGCCCAATCTGGTGATTATGTCGCCGGATCAGAGTGTTGAATTATTTTGTCACCTTTCGGAAGTTGATGGTTACTGCGTGATTGTGGGTGGAAAGATGCCCACGAACCTGGATTTTTCAGAGCTTTTTTTGCAGTCAAACCGACTCTTAAGAGATGCGGGTGCCCGGTACGTGGAAGTGATTGTGAGGGCCGATCGTCCGAAAATTCTGGAGAGCATTCTCAAGGCAAAATTCATTCCGTGCGGTTTTTTTCCCGCTTTCCAGCGCATTGGCGAAAAACGTCATGACTTCATGGTCTTTAGTCGTTGTTTTGAAATCTTTGATTTTCAAAATGTTAAACTCAAAGGACTCAATCAAGTTTATCTGGAAGAATATTTTAAGGCCTGGAAAAGAAAATCCCTGAATCCCAAACTTCTTCAATTATGAGTGCAACCGATGAGCTTCTCAATTCTGATCCTTTTGAATTTTCAGCTGAAAATAAAAAGCTGTTTTTAAATAGTTTCATCGAAAATGCCACTGCCCATTACGATCAGCATTTGTTTACAAGAAAGTTTTGGGATAAAAAGAATTTTCACCCCTCCCAATTAAAGTCCGAGGAAGACTTGATCCATGTTCCCGGAACAATGGTTCATCTGTTCAAGGAGCATGAGTTCTGCTCAGTTCCGATGAATCAGCTCGCGCTGATTCTCACGAGTTCGGGAACAGGGGGACAAAAATCAAGGCAATTTCTCGATACCAAAAGTCTTGATAACGTGAAAAGACTCGCCTTGAAAATTCATCAATCCCTTGGGATGGCGAGTGATAAAAAGTATAATTACCTTTGTTTTACCTACGATCCGGAAATTGCCAACGATCTGGGCACGGCCTTCACCGATGAGCTTCTAACGAACTTTACCGGTAAAGAGGAAGTGTACTATGCCATTCAGTGGAACGAAGAAAAAAAGGAATTTTCTCTGAATGAAGAAGGTGTTGTCGAAACATTGAAACGCTTCGCTAGTTCGGATATTCCCACCCGCATTCTTGGTTTTCCGGCCCTTCTTTTTGAGATGATAGAAAAATATGATTTAAGATTAAATCTTGGTACGGACTCGTGGCTTCAAACTGGTGGCGGCTGGAAAGGCAAGGCCGAAAAAGAAATACCTAAAAATGAATTTCGAAACTTGATAGAAGAAAGGCTTGGTATCCCGGAAAAAAATCAACGGGATCTTTTTGGCATGGTTGAGCATGGTATTCCGTATGTTGATTGTGAAAATGGAAATCTTCACATTCCAAATTATGCCAGGGTTTATGTACGCTCTCCCTATGATTTGAGTCTTCGCAGTCGAGGAGAGAAAGGTCTTCTTCATTTTTTATGTTCCTATAATTTCAGTTATCCGGCGCCCAGTCTTTTAACGACTGACTATGGTCGGGTAGAGACATGTGACTGCTCGATGGGTGGAGATATTTTAATTCTTGAGGGGCGGGCCGGTGTTTCTAAACATAAAGGCTGTGCCTTGAAGGCACTTGATCTTTTGGAGAATCAATAATGTTTTGGTTTGGAGAAAATAAAGACCCGGATTTTGACTGGCAGGATGAGAAAAACTGGCATGAGCTTTCGTCCCGAAGGCCCGCACTCGTCAGGACTGGTCTTGATTCCATTTTAGATCTTTTGGATAAGTTCTCCAAAGAATCATTTGATGAGGCCCTGCCTGAACTCATGCGTGAATCCGGCTTTTCAAACGAGGAAACGAAGAAAACTCTTGGATTACTACCGGGTCTTCTCAGAAGGGAAAATCTTGAAAAAAGAATAAAGGCCGAATTTAATCGCAGCGAAGTTTTTGATCGATTTGTTAAAATTCCTCACGGTGATTTTAAAGTTCGTGCAGTTCCCAGAGGGATTCTTCTTCACGTTACAGCTGGTAATGTGTTTTTAAGTGCCATTGATTCCCTCATCATGGGATTTGTGACTAAAAACCTCTCAATCCTAAAAGTCAGTAGTCAGAACAGGTTTTTCCCTCTTTATTTTGCACGGAAGTTAAAAAGCTTTGATAAAAAAAACATACTCGCCGATAAATTTGCCATTCTTCACTGGAAGGGCGGCGATGAAAAAATTGAACATTTCTTAAAAACAAAGGTTGATACGATCATCGCCTGGGGAGGAGAGGAGATGGTTGCCTCTTACTCTGAAAATCTTTCTTCGCGAGTAAAACTTCTCGATTTTGGACCCAGGATTTCCATTCAGGTTATTTCAAAAAATGGCATGGAAAATAAAAGCTTAGAAGTTATCGCTGAAAAAATCGTCGCCGATATCAGTCCCTGGGATCAGTCTGCCTGTGCTTCCCCCCAGAATCTTTATATTGAAACAGGCATTGATGAACAAACCCTGGTGGAAGAAATTGAAAAAGCCTTTTTGAAATTATCTCCCCCGGGCCTCATGAGTGAAGATGAAGCGACTGAAATTTTAAAAGAAAAATACCGGGGTTACTATTCTGAACTGATGGATGGGGGTAGGTTATCCTCCGGGACAAATCATTTAATTCATCTGGAATCGAGTCAGCATTTAAGGCCCTCTCCCTTGCATCGTTCTTTGATTATCAAAAGATTCAATTCCTCCAAGGAACTTGGATCACTCTTAGAACCATTCTCAACCTATCTTCAGTCATGCTCTTATCTTTTATCAGACAGTGAGAAAGAGGGTTTTCTGGAAGATCTTTGTCTGTCCGGCTTAAAGCGGTTTGCTCCTCTGGGCACCATCACCTGGGGGTCAGAAGGGGCCCCTCACGATGGGCGTTTTGTCCTTCGCGAGTTGGTGACATTTATCAGTGATGAAATTCGCATGCAAAATTATGGTGAAAAAATGCCAGAAACCAATGGTAGCGCTGATCTAAAATCCTATTTTGATCAATCGGTGCATCCCCGCGGGTATATTTTCTCATCGGGAGGCACCAGCGGAGAACCCAAATTTCTTCATTTTAGTTATGAAGAATTTGATTATATGAGTGACATGCTGGCCTACAATCTCAAGCAACAGGGCATCAAACCGGGAATGACCGTCGCTAATTTATTTGTTGCGGGAAATCTTTGGTCATCTTTTCTTTGTATTGAAAAAGCCTTGGAAAAAATCGGGGTCATTCAACTGCCAGTCGGGGGGATGTGCTCCGAAGAGAACATTCATCTGTATCTGACGAAGTTCAGGCCTCAGGTCGTCATGGGGATTCCGTCAATGCTCATTAAAAATGCAGAATTCATGGAGCATCAGTCTCTGAAAGTAACTATTCCCATGGTCTTCTATGCGGGAGAAGCTCTTTCGGAAAACCGTCAGGAATATCTATCAAGAATCTGGGGATCTCATTACTTTGGTTCAGCAGGCTATGCCTCAGTTGACGCCGGAGTCATTGGATACCAGTGTTTAGACTGTGAGGCCGGTGAGCATCATGTCTTTACTGATTTGGTCGACCTAGAAATTGTTGAGGAAGAGGCGATTGTCACTTCGCTGGCAAGAAATTCAATGCCCATTAAGCATTATCGAACCGGAGATCGAGTTGAGTGGAGAGAGGATTGCCGCTGCGGAAGTAAGGACAAAAAATTTAAGCTCTTAGGACGCACTGATAATGTTATCCAGATTTGGTCGTGTCGTCTTCTTTCGAGTGAAGTCGAAGTGACTTTGTCTCAGCACGGAATCATGACTTTCCAGATCAGAATTTCTGAAATCAGAGAGGCCAATGTGGTTCGTGAAAAAATGACCATTGCATTTGAAAAGCCATCGGCGCCAATAGACAGGGAAGTGCTCCTTCAAGACCTCTATAACAGATCTCGCGACGTGAGGGATACGATTTCATTTACAGATTTTAAAAAAGACATTCAACTTGAGGCGCTGAACGGTGAATCCATCGTCCGAAATCCGAGGACCGGAAAAATTAGTCTCGTTATTGATCAGCGTCGCTAGATTTATCCCACCATTCAAGAATGGCGTTGGGAATGGGGGCCTTTTCCCATGAGAGATTAAGTTCTTTTCTTATTTCTTCGTTCCTTAATTTCTCTTCCGGATGATTCTTCTCCCGCTCCTTAAGAATTTCAACTTCCGAAAAGCAATGTTGTCCTGCTTTTAATTCTTCATGATGGGAATCAAATGCCAGGCATCCGTAGGGTTTAATTTCACGCGGAAGAGGACAGCCCAATTCCTGATGATTAAAAAATGGACAGGTGTAGGTTTTTCTTAAATAAGAGCGCCTTGAATTTTCAAACTTAGGTTCGAGTCGATATGTCTTGATATTGGCCTCAAGTTTTAGTTTGAGGTCTTGATTAAGAAGTTGATTCTTTTTTAAATAGTCAAAAAGCTCCAGCGCCTCAAGGGGCGTGATGAGCATGGAATTGGCCTCATAAGTACAGCACGTACCCGAACATCCCAGGCAACCCATCCCTTTGGATTCCAACTCTTCCATCCGTTGTATCAACTCTTCTCTGCGATTCATTTCTTGTAAGTAGCTCTTTTGGCCCAAAGAGCCTATCAAATTCACGGCGATTTTCGCACTGCCTTAAATGGTCTAGCGGACTGTTTTGCGTTTACTATACCCGTCAGTTTTAGTACAAAATCCTATACTTTTCTTTAGTCTCAAATCTTAGGGAGATTCATCATGATGGATTCTTGGTTGATGTGGGTAAAAACCCCTGTGATCTTCGGCGTGCTTGGACTTTTTATTGCCGTCTTCTTTTATTTCAGAGTGTTATCTTTGGGTAAAGGCACAGAAACAATGGAGCGTATTGCGGGTTATATCCGTGAGGGTTCAATGGCCTTTTTGTTCAGACAGTACAAAGTACTCGCCATTTACTCGGTCATTGTAGGCTCTCTTATTGCTTACGGACTCGGCGGACTTGCGGCCGGTTCATTTGTTCTTGGTGCATTTCTTTCTCTCCTCGCGGGTTTTGTCGGAATGAAGGCCGCGACTTACGCCAACGTTAAAACAACTCAGGCAGCTCGTACAGGTTCTAGGCCACTGGCCCTCCTTACCGCACTCGACGGTGGAGCGGTGATGGGTCTTTCTGTTGCTGGTCTTGGAGCCATCGGACTTGGAGTCATCTATTTGGTCTTCAAAGACCACGGAGACAAGGTTCTCTCAACAGTTCTTCATTCTTTTGCTGTTGGTGCTTCTTCTATTGCTCTTTTTGCCCGCATTGGTGGAGGTATTTATACCAAGGCCGCTGATGTCGGTTCAGATATCGCAGGTAAAGTGATCGAAAATATTCCAGAAGATGATCCTCGAAATCCGGGTGTTATTGCAGATAACGTCGGTGATAACGTAGGGGACGTAGCAGGTATGGGGGCCGACATTTATGAGTCAATGGTCGCCGCAATTGTTGCTGCGATGGCCATAGCGATCACCTCCTCTGAGCTTCCTCAGCTTGTTGCTGATGCTTCGTCTAATAAAATGATCGCCGTCGGTCTTCCTTTAGTTCTTTCCGCGGTTGGTTTACTTGTTTCAATTATTTGTATCTTCATCGCTCGAATGATGACAAATATGGATCCGGCCAAAGTCCTTCGAGGAGCGCTTATTCTTCCTCCGTTGGTTCTGGCTTTTGCCTCTTACCTGATCATGGATTCGTTAGGAATCACTCAGGATGTTACAAAAATCCTGACCATTGGCGGGATCGGTGGAACGATTATTGGTCTCATTACTGACTACTATACATCCTCTAAACCAGTTGCTCGCATCGCAGAGTCTGCCCGAACAGGTGCCGGCACTAACGTTATTCAAGGTCTGGCAGTCGGGATGGAATCAACTGCAATCCCTATGATTGTTGTTGCTGTTGTTGCTTATCTTTCTAACAAGTATCTTGGTCTTTATGGTATTGCACTTTCTGCCGTCGGAATGCTGGGTGGAACTGCTGTTGTTATGACAGTAGACGCCTATGGCCCAATTTCAGACAATGCCGGTGGTATTTCTGAAATGTCAGGTCTTGGACCTGAGGTTCGTGCGATTACAGATGAACTCGATATGGTTGGTAACACCACTGCTGCCATTGGAAAGGGCTATGCTATCGGATCAGCGATCCTGACTGTGTTGGCACTTTTTTCTGCTTATAACATTGAAATTAACCACGTTCGTTTACAAAGCGGGAACGAAGCTCTTCAGTTAATTCTTACCGATCCAAATATTCTCATTGGTATTCTTCTTGGCTCTATTCTTCCTTTTCTGGTTGGTTCAACAACCATGTTGGCGGTTGGTAAAGCTGCTGGTGCCATCGTTGTAGAAATTGGTCGTCAGTTTCGCGAGATTCCAGGACTCATGGAACTTAAAGCTGAACCTGAAACGTCTAAAATTGTGGATATCGCCACAACGGCCGCACTGAGAGAAATGATTCTTCCGGGAATGATTGCGATTCTTGCCCCAGTTCTGGTCGGATTCTTCATGGGCCCAGCATCTCTTGCAGGTCTTCTGGCGGGTTCACTGGCGGTTGGTGCAACATTGTCTCTTTTTATGGCAAATGCTGGTGGTGCCTGGGATAATGCTAAAAAATACATCGAGAAAGGAAAGCTCGCCGGTGAGAAGAAGGGAACTGAAACTCATAAGGCAGCGGTTGTGGGTGATATGGTTGGAGATCCGTTCAAGGATACTTCTGGCCCAGGGATTGCGATCTTGATCAAAGTTATGTCAGTCGTCTCTCTCCTCATTGCTCCGCTTATTGCGAATCTCTAAAATGCGAAAGGCCCGGAAACGGGCCTTTTTTTTAGGTGCCAAAAAGAAGTTCCAGCTGAAAATTGATAAAAGGGTTTCTTCTGAATGCGAGCTCCTTTGGAAAATCTATTCCCGGAACGATGTCGAGGTATACCCACTGGCGATAAAGATTTCTTCTGTAATTAACCGCCAAACGATAATTACTGACATACCACGCGCTTTCATTAATGAGGGATTGCATTGTTAGTCCGTAATTGAAGGCATCGTTTTCACTAAATTGATGAATAAGAGTTGGCCCATGATTAGTGAAAAAATTCTTTTTGCTCACTTCCCAGCGCTTAAAGTTAATAAATCTGAAAATGACGTCTGAACTGAAAACAAAATCCGAATCGATCGTCGTATCATCAACTAATCCACTTTCATCAGTAATATAGATCAGCTGCTCGGAAAAATGGTGAATGAATCTGCCGGCCTGGAAATTACGACGAACCCGCGCCCTGGTGATCAGTTTGGGAGGAATGCTGGCACCGACACCAATATCTGAGTTGAAAATCCAGCCGGGCCTGACTTGATTTTGTTTCAGTTGCACTTCTTCCAATTTAAGGTCTGTTACATTTTTCTTTTTTGTTTGAAATTGCTCAAAATTGAATTTTTTTTCTAAATGAGGAATTTTTAGATTTATCCGATATTGAGTTTCTAAGTCAGATTCTTTTTGCTCCCGGATGAGAAATTGTGAACGAATACGAATTCGACTTCTTCCAAATTCATCATCCGCTCGTTCTGTGGCAAAGAATGAATCAATTCGGTTCGCAACCAAATTGGCCTTTGCTCCTAAAAGTTCCTGTGCCGTTTCCAGAAGAGGAATGGTTGCATCGCGCGGCTCCTCGGCGGGAGACGCAAGGGCATCAAGTGCGAAGAAAATAAAATAGAAAATTAGAACAGGCCTCATGGGTTATATTGTAACCCAATAATCGCCAAATTTTCATGGCATTTTACTTCTCCTCTGACGCCAATGCGGACATAGAATTTTTTAATTATTTTCACAATTTCTCTAGCAGTTGGTAGTACAATCTTACGAGTTTCAACATCTTCCAATGGAGGGATTTTGTGAAAAATAGGTCTATTGTCGTTTCTCTTTTCGGTCTCCTGGT
>CAXNNO010000048.1:0-10190 GCA_964203555.1 Bacteriovoracales bacterium | reverse complement strand
AAGTTCTGAACTGTTTGTGAAAAAAAGCTATTCAAGAATCCTCCTGATTCTAAGTTCTAGTCATCATCCTAATGACTAGATCTGCATTTTCATAATCTCGCGATACGCATCGATTACTTTGGTACGTACCTGATTCATCATCTTAAATGATATTTCCGCTTTCTCTACCGCCAGCAAGGTTTCATGCAAGTTCTGGCTTTCACCACTTGCAAGTTTTTCCATCGCCACGTTCGCTTCTTTTTGAAGTGAATTCACCTGACCAATCGAGTCCTGCAGAAATTCTCCAAAAGTTTTTCCGGCATCAGGCGCACCCTCAAGACCGGGTGCCTTGATATCAAAGCCAGAAGACATATCGTTGTCGACTTTACGGCTCCAACCCTTGGCATCGGCATTACCGAGCATCTGCTGAAAATTTCCAATATCTTTAATCGCCATTAATTACCTCGTCCAATTTCCAGAGTTTTCATTGCCATTTGCTTGGTCGTGTTGATGGCCGTCACGTTGGATTCATAGGCCCTTTGGGCCTCAATCATATTGGCCATTTCTACCATGGGATTGATATCCGGCATGGCGACATAGCCTTCAGCATTGGCATCGGGGTGTGATGGGTCATGCTTGTAGACAACTTTATCTGAGTGTACAACCTCGGTGGCGTGTACCGTCTGAGCATTCTCGGCCAGCTCTCCCTCAAGAATGTTTGAAAATGTTTCGCGGGCCGGCTCTGAACCGAAGACGACTTCTTTTCGACGGTATGGTCCACCCTCCGCCGTTCTGGTGGTCTGAGCGTTAGCAATATTCGAAGAATGGGCCTCCATTCTTTTTCTTTGGGCGGCCAGACCGCTTGAAGAGATTCTTAGAGACGAAAGTAAATCCATCTAACTACCCCTTACTTCTCAGAGTTAATGGCGTATTTCATGATACCCATTTTCTTATTGATCAGTTGAACCAGCGTATCGTACATCAATTTATTTTCCGCCATATTCGCCATCTCTGATTCGACATCCACGGTGTTTCCATCTTCTGAAATGACACCGTTAGGATCATCGTAGATTTCAGGTTCCAGATTGTTGAAGCCACCATTACCGACGTTATGATGTCGCTCATTTGTAACATTCATCTGCATCTGACCATCGACATCGAGGGCGCGCGCTAACGCTTCCTCGAAATCCATCTTCTTGGCCTTGAAGCCAGGAGTGTTAGCATTGGCGACGTTACTTGAAATAAGCTCTTGCCTCATTTCACGAAAATTCATCGCCGTAGTCAGTGCTTGTAATGTCTTGTCATTCACATCCATGTGACGGCCTCAACAAAATTGAATTAACGTAAATTAACGAAATAAACTGTACCGTCAGATCTGTACTCATTTATTTTGTTTCTTAGAGTACGAATTGATACTCCCAAAATTTTTGCTGCCTGTGTCCGATTTTCAGAAGTAAACACAAGTGCTTTTTTTATAAGTAGTCTTTCGGCATCTTTAAGCGACATAAGCCTGACACCATCTTCATCTGTGTCCGAAGATGTGAAATCAACTTTGCGCTCGCCTTTTTCTATGGCAAGGATATCTAAAGTTGTTCCTTCCATGTTTGAAAGTGTTTTGCGAATAAAAGATCTCAACTCGTGGAGATTGTTGTTCCAGTTGTAGTCAGTGAGTTTGCGGGCAGCATCTGAACAAAGAGAGATATCCCCGGCATCATTTTCAGTTGCATACTCTTCGATGAAATGACGAGCAATTAATTCCACGTCTGTTCCTCTTTCACGAAGTGCGATCATATCAATCTGCGCTCCGCTAAAATATGTGTAAAGTGCACGTGAAAACTTTCCTGCCCCAACTAATTTCGAAAGACTTTTTGATGTCGTAGCGAGAATACGAACGTCTAACTCATAGTCTGGCAGCTCTTGAAGGATAGTATAGAGTCGTTTTTGAAAATTTTCATCCAGTGCGTCAATGTTGGCAAAAATTACCGTTCCTCCATTAGCAAGCTCGAGAACGCCCCGGTTAAATTTGCCGGATTGATCATCTCTGTACCCAAGGACAATTTTTTCAACTGTCTGAGTTTCAAGACCACAATCAACAATTTCAATGCGAGCACTTCTTCTCACGGAATTGTTATGAATATAAGCACCCAACGCCTTTTTGCCTGAACCCGCCTCTCCCGAGATGAGCACAGGTGTCTTAGTGACAGCAACATTACGTGCTGTCTCTAAAGCAGTATTAAACTTTGGATGATTTCCTACGAGTACTAAACCTTGAGATAACATTAGACCTCCTGTCCGTTGTTAGTTGGTTTTATCGTTATATTTTTTTCTCTATCAGTTCCAGCGTTGTAAGTTCACTTCGACACATTTCCTTAATGTGAGAAGGAACATTTTTATCATTCGTTAAAATACTGAATACCTCACGCCCTTCTGGCACTTTGGAATTCTTTATTAATGATAATCCATAAAGGTATCCAATACGTGCAGTGTAAGGAGATTTTTGAAATTTTTCCCTGAAAATTTTTGTCATGGTCTCAACTTCCTTCCACTCAGGACTTCTTTCTCCAACATATGATTCTATGAGGAGATAATTGATTCGCTCGGAAATATTCAAGATTGGTGCCGAACTTGAAGTCAAAATATCTTGATTGAGAGCACGCACGACTGTTTTGAATCGATTCTGATCTTTTAACTGATACAGAGACTCGACATAACCCATTAATAGATCAGCTGTTTGACGAGGAGTAAGCTGATTTTTTGAATTCTGTTTCATGAGAACTTTTTCAAACTCAACGATCGCTTCGGAGTAGCGTTTCTGATGAAAATTCACAAGGCCCTGATAAAAAGAGTAGTTGATAGAGTCCCTAATTGACACTGGATAGGTGGCCAACCTGGCCTCAGCATCAGTCCAATTTGATTCTGCCGCCATTCTTATCAGATTTAATTCTTCAATCATTTGGGATAAATTGGAAGTCTTGATTCGATCTATCCAGATTGGATATGTCCGTTCTTCTTCGTTTTGCACATCTTTAAAGCCTGCGATGGCGCGATCAAAACTAGTATGAAGTCCTAGTTTGAGGAAAGAATCGCAAACAACAAAATTCATATATGCGTTCTTTGCAACTTTGGTTTCATACTTGTCTTTATAAATTTCCCAAATTTTTACGACCTTAGAATAATCTTCTTTCAAATAGGCATTCTGAATCATGCCATAAATAATCTCCGCTCCATCTCCTTCAAAAACTCTTCTCTCCGGAAGTTTAAGAGAATCCAAAGGGATCGATGTCAAATAAGACAATGCCTTGTCGTATTCCTTACTGGAGATGAATAAACGAAGGCGCACTAACCACAATAACTTTTTCAGGTTTTGATTGAAGGCCTTGATCTCATCAGGGGATTGCTCCAGAAATATTTCTGTTTCTTTATCCTGTTCAGATGGTTTGATCTTACGAGCGATTCTCATCGCTACATACCTCAATTTTGCCTCGTAGCGAACTTCCCCTGAAGTGGAGCGATCAATGGCATTTTTATAAAGCGCCAAATTTTCCGCTGCTGTGCGGTCCATCATCTCATACCCAAGTGCCAGTCTTAATCGAGCGTAAGGAGCTTGCAGAAGATAAGAGTAAGAGGCTAAAAATTCGTCAAAAAGTTTGGCAGATCCTTCATAATCGGCTTGCCGAAAAAGACTCTCACCCACATTATAGAGGATTGCCGGGTGCACTGGTTTTGCCAGCGACTTTTCTAAAACTTTATATCTCTTGGTTAATTCTTTTGTATCCCCCTGTGAGAGCATAGCAAAACTCATGTAAGCAATGCTCATTTGTGGCGGAAGAATACTTTCAATTTTTTTATTTTCTTTTAAGAAGCTCTCCATTTTATCAATTTGTCTGAGCTCTGCCAGAGAATGAAGAATAGTGAGTGCCGCTTGAATAATGAGATTTTGATCAAACTCTCCGCGGGCATCGACATAGAGCTCTTTAGCGAGCTCAAGCGTTTTCACATGATCCCTGACATCAAGATGATACTGAATGAGATAGCGGAAAATGGCCGACCTAAGCTCGTAGTCTTTAGTCATGTCTTTGACATTGGCGAGAATCACCATCGCAGACTGAGTAATGCCACGATTGGGTTTGGCGAGATTCCCCTTAAGGAGAACATTCGCCTTTAAAAATTCATTGAGTGGATGATTAGAGTCGCGATTATATTTTTTCTCGTAGAGCGTGATCGACTTATTCATAAGTCCCCACTTCCCTTCTCTGTAAAAATTAATAGACAATTGCATGTGTGCTTCTTTAGCATCATCTATATTTTCACGATCTTTAATGGGATAAAGTGAATCCGGAATTTTCGAAGAAAGATTAATATCTTTTTCCAACTGGGGTATCATCGGCCGATAATCCCAAATAAAACTGGCGCCATAGCGAAAATCGCGAAATTCAGGATTGGTTTGTTTTTCACCTGATGCCGATGTCGCATCAATCACCGGCAGCGTACGACTTTCTCTGTTAATTAAACTCACGGGAAGTGCAGGTTTCTTTTTCACAACAGGAGCTTTCACCACAACCGGAAGGGGAATCGGTTTTTTTAATCCTGCACTTCTTTCGGCCGCTAAATCAGTATTGATCCAAAAATCCAAAATATATTTTTTATCCGCTTCTCTATAAAAAGAAAAAAGTTCTACTGATGGATCTTTGAGTTTAACCACGATTGTCGCCGGTCTGGAGGGAAAGTTCTCTTTTGAGTAACTTACGCTATCAATGTACTGAGCATTCATGGTTAATTTTGCGACGGCCGATGCGAGGGATTCAAATAATTCAAGATTAACTGTTTCAATGAAAAGATTCTGATCCCTTTTTACAACGAAGAATTGATCCTTTGGTACCAATAAGTTCCAACGTAAATGAGATTTTAGATTTTCCTGATTAATTATCTCGGCAAAGGCCGATTGTGCCAAAATCATGGCAAGACAAAGAGTCATAAAAAAAATGGATAACTTACTCATGTTTCAAGACTTCCTGTCTTTACTTAGGTTGAGGCCACATCATGCGGCCATATTTACCTACTCAAATCAGTTTAGCGTAGTTTTGATTTTGGAAAAGAACAATTTTTCCCACCGGCAAAATTATCCCGGTCGAAGCTTTGACATGTATGGAATTTTCGAAACATAGCGATCTCTGCAAATAATCGACGACCATTATTATCCGGTAAATGGGGGCATCAGACTTCGAGATGCTTCTTTTTCATTTTCTCAATGAGAGTGGTTCTGTTTAATGCGAGAAGCTTAGAGGCCTGATTTTTATTTCCCCGCGTCCGACTCATTGCCTGCTTGATTAATGAGTCTTCAATATCAGATAGAATCTGTTTTAAATCGACACCGACTTCGGGAAGTTCAAACAAAGTCTTATAGTGCTGGGTCGCAAGAGGATTGGAGCGAAAAATTCTTGCCGGTAAATCCTCAGGAAGAATGACATTTCCTCCCCGCAAAATAACCAGGCGTTCAATGACATTTTCCAACTCCCGCACATTTCCTGGCCAGTCATAACCCATCAGGAGATCCATCGTGAGTGAAGCGAAGCTTATTTCATTGGATCTATCTGCAGAAACAAAGCGGTCCAGAAAGTGAGATATTAAAAGAGGAATATCCTCTCTGCGATCTTTCAGACCGGGAATCCTGATTGGAATTACATTTAAGCGATAAAATAGATCCTCCCGAAACTTACCTTCCAGTACAGCTTTTTCAAGATCCCTATGAGTCGCAGCGATGACTCTTACATCTATTGAAACATTTTCCGATGAACCAACCGGCTCGATAACTCTCTCCTGCAAAACTCGAAGTAGTTTTACCTGAAGTAGCTGGGGCATATCACCAATCTCATCGAGAAGAATAGTTCCATTCTGAGCGAGTTCAAAGCGGCCCCTTCGATTTGAAATTGCACCAGTGAACGAGCCCTTGATGTGCCCAAATAACTCACTTTCCAAAAGATCCGCAGGAATTGCTCCACAGTTGACTGAGATGCGATTTTTATTCGACCGGCCAGATAACTTGTGAATGGCAGCTGCGACGAGTTCCTTCCCCGTTCCTGATGGACCCATAATGAGAATGGTCGAATCAGTTTTCGCAACCTTTTCAATGCGCTCAAAAACTTCTTTCATCTGACGAGAACGTCCAATCATCCCATGGAAAGAATCTTCGGCCGTTGGTCGGCCAATTTTAAGCTTTGAAGTTGATTGGGGATGACTAATTCCACCAAACATTCCCTCACCCTGAGAAAGGATTTCACGAGGTAAAACAGTTGATAGTTTTGTCTGGAGTGCCTGAATGACTAGTTTTTTAAGATTTTCTAGTTCAAATGGTTTCGTGAGGTAATGAAAAACACCCTTCTTCGTCGCTGCAATGGCCGTTTCAATACTGGCAAATCCAGTCATAACAATGGACACAAACTCAAAGCCCTTATCTTTCAGGATATCTATTAAAAGAAGACCATCAGAGCCCTGTTCAAGACTTATGTCTGTGACTAGACAAAACGGCTTGTCCTTACTGTGAGTTTTAGCGAAGCTCACTAACAACTCTTCTGAACTCGTAAAAAGAAGGACTTTTAATTTTAATGTTTTTTCGAGGTACTTCTGAAGACTCATTCCTAGGAATTCATCATCTTCAACTATAATGATGGGCGGAAAATTTGCAGATTGAGAACCATCAAAACTTTGATGCAGAAAATTCATATCGTCCATAGATCCTCCGAAGAGTACAATTTACAAGACTCAAAGTCTGAGTGTCAATTTTTAGACTCTCAAATTCCTGAATAATTTCGTATACTTATTTTGCGGGTGTCAAATGTAAGACAATATTAAAACGCTTGATTGAGATGCAATTTTTTGATGACTTTAACCGACCTTTCAGGGCCTCCCGCCCAAACATAAAAAGTGGTGGAAAGCATTCCAGTTATTGCCAGACCTACACACAAGAGCATGGCAGATTTTTTCTTCCTTAGCCAAAACAAATAGGCAAACTCTCCACCCAAGACGACGAGGGGAACTGACCAAAAAGGAGTGTGACGAGCTAGAAAATAGATCTCTTGCATGATTTAAGTGTAAATCATTTGAGCTCATAATAACTTAGGCATTTTATACCCACATTTGAGACAACAAATGAATAAGGCCCTCATAAGAGGGCCTTATCGAATTTCTTTTTTAGGAATCAGGTTCTAGAAAAAGCTTTTGAGAGCATCGATCATATCCGTGCGCTCCCAGGTAAATCCATTGGTAGACGAACGACCAAAGTGACCATAGGCCGCAGTTTCAGAGTAAATTGGTTGAAGAAGATTGAGTCTTTGAATAATGGCCTTTGGTCTCATATCAAAAAGCTCGTTAATCGCCGCCGTTAATTTGGCCTCGTCAACCTTCGCAGTTCCGAATGTATCAATCAAAAGCGACATCGGTTTAGCAACGCCAATCGCATAGGCAACTTGAACCAACGCCCGATCAGCAAGGCCAGCGGCCACGACGTTCTTGGCGATGTGGCGGGCGGCATAAGCTGCAGAACGATCAACTTTTGAAGGATCTTTACCAGAAAATGCTCCACCACCGTGAGCTCCATGCCCGCCGTAAGTGTCGACGATAATTTTACGGCCAGTCAGACCACAATCACCCATCGGGCCGCCAATAACAAAACGACCTGTGGGATTAATGAAATATTTAGTATTTTTATCAATCAAATGAGAAGGAACGGTCTTCTTGATGACCTCTTCCATAATGCCTTCTTCAATCTGCTTCTGAGTCATGCTTTCTGCGTGCTGAGTGGAAACAACAATCGCATCCAGGCGAGCAAGATGACCGTTAATGTATTGTGCCGTTACCTGTGTTTTACCATCAGCACGAAGATCTTTAAGAATTCCGCTATGACGAACTTCCGAAAGCTTTTTTGCAAGCTTATGCGAAAGATCAATCGTCATTGGCATGTATGAATCAGTTTCATTAATGGCATAACCAAACATAAGGCCCTGGTCACCAGCTCCCTGATCCAGAAACTTACCTTCACCTTCGTTCACACCGATAGCGATGTCCTGAGATTGTTTTCCAAGACATATGCTGACTCCGCAAGTGTTTGCGTCGAAGCCCTTATCTGAATGATCGTAGCCAATTTTTCGAATGGTCTGACGAACTGTTTCATTAATATCAACGTTTGAACCTGTTGTTACCTCACCTGCAACAACCACAAGCCCCGTTGTGATCAAAGTTTCGCAGGCAACACGGGATTTTGGATCTTGCGCTAACATTGCATCCAACACCGCATCTGAAATCTGATCTGCGATTTTATCCGGGTGGCCTTCAGTCACTGACTCTGAAGTGAACATATAATCTTTCAACATAGGTTTTACTCCTGCGATATCTAAACAAATTATAATCTAATGGCGGTTTTATACCTCGCCCTTAAGACTTTTTCAAAAAGTATTTTTGACTATTTATCGTAAATAAAAGACCACTATTTTGGTTGTGATTCGGTTTTGGTGAAGTAGCGAAAATAGTGGGGATTCCGGTGCTCAAAAAAGAGTTTGATACCATTTTTCTCACCTAAGGCATAATTTCTGCTCTCAATTTCAACCACCTGATGAAGCGACAGATCCGGATCCTTGAAGGCATAGAGATAGGTGTATTCTCCTTGATTAAAAAGCTTTAAAAGTTTTTCCTGGCCCGCAGCCAGTAAGCCCGGTCGTTCAGGATAGGGGACATAATCTTCCCAAACTGAATCCATATGGATTCGTCCTATCATGCTGGCCCGAGAGAAATATCTCGTTGTCTTAAAGGAGGTATCTCCTTCTTTAAGAACTTGTAATGATATTTCGACATTTTTCTTTCTCAGGTTGCGGGCAGTTGGAGACATATCAGGGCAGAAAATTTTTGCCACGCCATTCATGTAGTAATAAGTGAATGAAAACTCACCCTGTTTAAATAGAGCATTCAGCCAGCGCTCGTTGGCCAGGTGAAGATCGGTCATTTCTTTTTTTAAATAGGGATAGATAAACTCTTTTTTTCCGATCGAAAGATACTTGGGTTTATCCAGACGATTCATCACAACCCGGGCGACATCCATTCTTTCGAGAGCGTCCTCACCATCCACTCCACCGACTTCATTTAAAAGAATGGTCTCCAAAACAAAAATCGCCCTGGTTAATTCAGATTGGTCGAGCCAGTGGCGGTAAACCTCGGCCTGTTTTTTGTAAACAAAGTCTTTCAATTTATCGGAAGCGTGATTGTGCTGAAGAATAAGTTGTCGATTAGGAGTGGAATTCTTATCTCCTGCAATCGAGGGAACCTGATTCGCAGGAAGGATGAGAGATTTATAAAAATCAAGGGTACGCCGAGTTCTTTCTTCCCACTCAGTGAGCCGCTCTATGATTCGGTTTTTGCCCTTTGAAAGTTCGGATTCAACCTTCGAAATAACAAAATCAGCATCGTATCTGGCGTCTTCGGATAAATAAAAGTCATGGGCCGACAATTCAAAATGAAGAGTATCAATCGTTGTTCTGAGATAAATATCTGATCCTGTATGGTCTTTGTTATAGGCACCATCTTCCAGAAGTTTCCGATAGAGGAACGTATAGTTGGAAATTTTAACTGACTCCAAATCTTCTTTATCCCGAAATCCGTCGTGAACCTTACGATTTTTAAGGTGATCCACCGGGTACTGAAAATTTGAAAGGAAAGGAACTTTCTGAACCAAAACTTCATAACTTCTAAGAAGTTTTCCCATCTGTTGAAGTGATTTTTTTCGTGCGGAGATATTTTTATCTTCATCCAAACTTAACTCGGATTTTTTCAGATGCAGAAGACTATTCAGGATGATTTTAAGCTCAGCTGTGACTTGTGCCGAGGGAATTCCCCTGCTGGAGACTTGTTCTTTTTGATCTTTGATCCATAAAAGTTTTTTTTCAATGACAGGAAGAAGAGATTTTATTGTCTCCACATCCACATCATCAGCGAGTTCTGGAATCCAGTATCCCTGCCCCCGGTAGGCAAGGAGAAGCTGACCAAAGGTCTCTTCCGTTTTGGAAACGCAAACTTTCTTGCGAAACTCACTAAATGACCTGGAATATGTCTTAGCATGATCATTGATCCCGCCTTCCCACTTAATCGAGGAAGCACACGAGCTTGCCGAAATCAGACAAAAACAAAAATAGAAGGCCTTAAGACTTGAGTTCTTGTACAAAACCTGA
>CAXNNO010000047.1:0-10276 GCA_964203555.1 Bacteriovoracales bacterium | reverse complement strand
GCTAATTGAAAGGGATAAAGAAGTCCGAAGCCAGTTGTTGCAACCAAAATTAAGTTAAGCCAATCTTTAAAACTTTGAGGGACTTCGATTTTTTCATTGAAGAACTTTAGGCCGATGAAAAGTAGGACCGTTGCAATTCCGAAACGAAGACTTGAAACCGTGAATGGCTTCCATGCTGCTAAAGTGTATTTAGAAGCTAAAAAGGAAGCTCCCCAAAGGATATTTGCAAAGATGGCCAGCACCACCCCTGACCTTACGAAGGAAAGGACAGCAACTCTTTTATGAGAAACATTCGTGATTGAAGTCATCCTTTGCGCGCTGGTTATTGTGTTCATAATTCTCCCTACGGGCGCAGAGTTATGCCGAAAGGATTTATCCGTCAATCGATCCAGGGGAAGGGTGAAAAGAAAGACATTCCCGTCTCATGTTTGGGACTGAAGTCTCAGTGAAAAGCCTATATATTTGAGCTGGAAATGGTGGTTTTAATTCGATCTTGAAGTAGTCTTAAGGTTTCTTAATAATGTGGGATCAATTTTTTAGTATGGCTTCCATAATAAGGCCAGGCATCGGTGCCCCGTGGAGCCGGAAGGTCTTTTGGTATCGTTGAGTAAAGGGATCGTGTAAATCAGTCCAGTTGAAACCATTTGTTTTAGCCTGCGCCGAAACTAAATCTTCATATGAAAAGAAGAGTTCTTTTTCCTTAAGTCAAAATTTTCTCTCACAAGTAGTTCCAAAATCATCTTTCATCAATTTTTCAAGACGCAAGCCTGTACTTTTTTTAGTTTTGAGCAATCTGCCTCAAGTTTTATAAGCAGAGGGAACTCAAGTTTTTCGCTCTTAAAGTTGCCATGCTTATGGAGTGTCGTTCCTATGCCTTCATATTTCGAGTCTCTTGCCTTAACATTTTTACCTAAAACATTGAAGGCGTGCAAATTTACTTTAATAGTAAAGCTTCCTCTACTTTGGTAGTCCACATTTGAGTTTAAGGCCTGAGGCAATTCAGGACTAAAACCATTGAACGTATTCAGCGGAACGGTTTCACGTAATAAATCTTCAGAATTTAATTCAAAAGGCAGAGACAAATCAGACTGTTTATTTAGTGTGATCAACTTCCCGTCTATTACAGCTTTGCGCTGAGAAATTTCTTTTAAAGTGGAAAGGTAATGAGAACTTAGTTTTCTCAAGGGAATCCGACGCTCCATCTCCAAAAAGTCTATCTGACCCGCTTTGGCCAATGTGCCTCTATAATAAAAAAGATTTTTTGGTTGCCCGTTGTCTTGTGAAAAAACAAACCAATCAAATTTTGGACAAGCTCCACCCGGCTTGCACAAAGGATAGTCATATGTGACTCGAACTTTAAAATCATTATCAATCAGTATGGCCTCTTGTCTCAAAGCTTCAACCACAATTTTCGTGATAGAAATTTGGCACTGTGGACACAGGCGACTGTGTTGTTTATCCAAATCGTCATACCGAGAAGCCATTTTTAGCAAAGTACTTCGTAAATGTACGGGGTCAATCAGATAGTGAGCCTGCTCATTGTTCGTAGTAGCGTTCATCTGCTTGGTCAAATCAGCTGGAGCAATGATTTTAATTCTTAAATTAATCAATAACTCAAAATTGCGATTCTCAGGCGATTGCCCATAGCCTGTTATGTAAACGTTGCTCATGTCTTCTTGCCATTCATCCAGCTTTAAGCTGGGTTGTACCGCGAGGCCAGCAAAAGAAATTACAAAAAAAATAATAAAAAGAAATGTTTTTAAATTATTTATCAATCTCAAAGTGGTATTAAGAGAAATACTGTAGAGGTAAAAATAAGTATCTTTTTTCATCTTAAATTAATTATTCGTTGTTTTTATTTTAGTTGTAAACCATAATCTGGAGAAAATCTGGTACTTCTGTATATTAAAGCCAAAGAATTCGAACCAACTGGCCCTTCTAAACCACTAGTTTTGCTACCACGGATGGGGAAAAATTATTTTGGAAAGGACGGACAAAGAAGTGGGTCATTGAAGGACATGCGCAATTGGATATGGTTTCTAATGGATGGAATTGGGATGCTTTCAATAATATGGGTGATTTGGTCGATCCGGAATAGATACCTGAAAGGGATTAGATGAACCTGTAGTAGAACAATAAGACAAATTGATGAAGGAAAAATCCGCCGGAGATCTTAAAAAATCTCAGGCGGATTTTTCTTTTTAACTCTCCCTCATTTATCTGCTTGGCAAGGTCATAGCCTTAGGCCACTTCGATGCCTTTGACTCTTCGATAAGTTGAATTTGCGCCTTTCGAAGTTGAAAAAGAATTTTAGGCAAATTCCCACTTGCAACAGCAGCGAAGGCAAAAACGACTGCGATCCTAATTAAATTATTCATATAATTCCTTTGTATTAAATTTCTGTTTTATAATTTTTATTTCTGAACTTAGTCGCTCTTTTGTCATTACATTTCCAGAGACAGGTCGTTCCCAAAATAAATGATCCAGAGCAATTTTCATTTCCAGAAAGTGGTTTATTTGAAAGCCTAGTTCATTGAGTTCATCTGTTTCAAGACTTCCATTTACTTGCAGAAGAAGATTGGCAATTAAGCGAAGCCTCCACTCTTCACCTGCACTCAAGTCGCAATATTGAAGAACTCTTAATTTTTCATTTTCCTTTTTATTTTTCATTTTTCCCTCACAGATTTAGAAGCATTGAGTGCACGAGTTTAAGTTTTGGTTCAGACAGACTAATAAGTTTTTGTTGGCAGAAACTTATTAGTTCATCTCGAAGGACTTCTTCTTTCATTAGTTCTTCAAATTTGGAAAACTCATGACCATAAGAAGCGATGATATGCCTGATCCGTTCCATGGGAATTTCAATACGGCCATTTTCAATATGACCTATTGTGGGACGAGAATACTGACATAGAGCTGAAGCCCTATCCTGGGGAATCTTCTTCATCATTCTAAGCAACTTCAGAACTCTCACTTCTTTGGTAATAACCCGCCTATAACTGCGCCTCTGTGAGTTTTGAAGGACGTTCTTAGCCTTTTGCTCAGGAATGACTATGCCGGCCTTCTTAATCCTCTTAAGCCTGTATTCATCAATCCCTAAGAGCCTTAATATTTCGGCCCTTCGATCTTTGGAAAGAGACATTCTGCCATTTTCAATTTTCTCTAAGGCCTTATAAGAAATTCTCAGAGACTTTGCTAATTCATGGCGAGTGATTCCTAATCTTTCACGAGCAAGACGTATTGCTCGCAGTTCTGCACTAACATTTTTTTCAGTTCCAACGGACGACATAATACCTCCTCAAGATGTGGCCTGTGCCAGCGTCCGCTCTCCAACATTAATATGAACTTAGCTACAGAATGCTACCGATTCGTGCTACCTCCAACACCCGTGCTACTTACTAAGCATGACACTAAGCAAAGTTTAGCAAACGAGAGAAATGCAAAGACATTCCAGGAAATAGACAGAAGAAAATGAACTCGAAGCTTCAGTGATAACTGCTTCAAATTATTTGTTAATAGTTTTGGTGATTTGCTGTATTTTGGTAAAAAAAAATCCGAAACAAGTTCGGATTTTTTTGGAATTTTGGTGGAGATAAGCAGGGCCGACAATCGCTCCTGCTCATGTCGGCATACAGCCCATCCTGGGCATAATCGAACGTGCTGACCACTAGCTCAACATTTGAAACCCACTTATCTGCTCTAAAAATAAAAAAGGCCACCTAACGGTGACCTTTTTTTATTTTTGGTGGAGATAAGCAGGATCGAACTGCTGACCTCTTGCATGCCATGCAAGCGCTCTCCCAGCTGAGCTATACCCCCGAAACTGAAATCGATTTGTTCAATAATTTATAAAAAACTTGTGAGTTGAGCAAGATCTTTTTAGTTAATTGAGGCATCAACGGGTGAATTTTCTCCCATTATGCTGACCTCGGCACTTCCTCTAAAAGTGATGACGGACATACAGAATTTTCCGTTCTGGTCGGCAAGTGTGTTGTAAGAGGCCGGCTGAACGGATTTTGGATCAATTAAAATACGGATAAAAGTTGGAAAACTCACAGCACCCTCGACTCGTCCGCAGATCTCGGCCAATGGATGATTTAATTCATTGTTAAGTCTCACGTAATTAAAAGATGTGATTTTAACAGAACTTGCAACTGCTGAAAGCGAACTTACTAAAATAATGGCCGCCAGAAACTTTTTCATATTGATAACTCCTTATAATGGATAAATCTAATAAAAGAGTTTCAAGCTTCCTTCCATATGGCAAGTTCCTAGTTTGTTATAGCCTGTCGCGCAATACGTTCAAAATAACCCACGACCTTGCGTGATCCAGCAGTTTGAAAAGGAGGTGTGGAATGTTTCCGCTCTAAAACACATTTGACTGAGAGCATTTTAAAAGAGAAGATTTTTTTGGGCACGCATCACATAAAAGGCTTACCATGGGAATTTACGTTAATAGAACGCTCAATATGAAGCAGATTGCGGCCTTGGGATTTGATATGGACTACACACTGGTTCGATATGATTCTGAGGCATTTGAGGAAATGACCTACAAAGAAATTTTAAAAAAACTGATTGAAATAAAGAACTATCCGACCGTCCTAAACGATCTCAAATTTCAATTTAACCTCGCCATCCGGGGACTTGTGATCGACAAGCCTCACGGAAATATTTTAAAATTGTCCACTTACAGTAAAGTTAAGCACGCCTACCACGGCATGAAAGAAATGGACTTCAAAACCCAGCAACAGATTTATCAGGGCCTTGTGATTGATCTGAATGATTCGCAAAGATTTGCCATCGTCGATACGACATTTTCCATTTCATATTGCGTTCTTTACATGCAAATCATTCATCTAAAAGATTCTTATCCAGAGTTGAATTTACCGGATTATCGAACGATTGAACTCGATATTCTTGAGGCACTTGATACCTCCCATCGTGACGGTTCCCTAAAAACCGAGGTCAAAAAAAATGTTAAGAAATATATTGTTCAAGACCCGCAAATAGTCTTGTCTCTTGAGCGTTTTAAAAAACATGGAAAAAAACTCTGGGTTATTACCAACTCTGATTATGAATACTCTCGCCTCCTCCTGGATTATGCGATCACTCCGTTCTTAAAAGAACATAAAAGCTGGTCAGAATTATTTAACCTGGTCATCACAGCTGCCACCAAACCTCGTTTTTTCACAGACAAGATGCCTCTTCTCCAAATTGATCCTGAATCCGGACTGATGAGAAATCATCATGGAAAGATTGAAGACGGAATTTATCAGGGCGGAAGTGCTCAGGTGATTCAAAAGAATTCGGGTTTATCCGGTGAGCAGATTTTATATCTGGGAGATCACATCTATGGAGACGTGCTCCAGATAAAAAAAACCTGCAACTGGAGGACCGCTCTGGTGATTGATGAGCTCTTCGGAGAAATCGACGGCAACAACAAGAGTGCGGGGATTTCCCAGGAAATCAATCTTCTCATGACTGAGAAAGTGGAGTTGGAACAAAAAATAGACACACTTTTTGACCGGGAAATTGAGAAAGGAAAAAAACCCGATAAAGACAAGATTCAGTTTCATTTCAAAAAGATTGAAAAAGTGGATAAGAAACTCGGAAAGCTCATCAAGTCCCATTCTCAGTATTTTAACCCTTATTGGGGCGAAACAATGAGGGCCGGGGTTGAACCGAGTCGTCTTGCGGGCCAGATTGAAAAGTATGCCTGTATCTACATGTCTAAGATTTCTGATTTCGAGGAATACTCTCCACGAACCTACTACCGGCCAAGAAAGAAAACTCTTTCTCACGAAAGTTAGGCGGCCTTGATTTCAAATCTCGCCGCAAGGGCCGAAGCACTCACATCGCCAAGAAGTTCAACCCTGACTTTCTCGCCCAGGCATCTTTCCACGAGATTTTCCAGCGAGGCCTCCCGGTAGGAATTGAGAAATTCAATCACCTCTGGCGAAATATGAGTCGACATTTGTTTTAAGTGATACTCCGGGTAATAGCTGATCATTATTTTACCGGAGAGACTTTCCACTCTTAACTGAAAATCTGACTGTAAAAAGATTTGCTCCTCGGCGTACTCATGGAGAACTGCCTGAACGCTGGTCATTTTTTTCGCCTCCACTCCCATGTGATTCCAATAAGTGTCGTTCTGACCAAAATGAACAATGTCTCTGATTTCAAGGGGAGTGTTTTTTCCAATTTGTATGAAGAAATTAATCACATCAACAATCAGCTGAAAACTTATCAGGTTATCAAAATCGAGAAAAAATTCCGATTCAAGACCTGTGGAAAGAATGAATTCCTTATTTAGAGGAGGGGAAACTTTTTTTTCAAGAAATTGTAAGAAGGGATAAATTTCGCGAACTTTCTCCGATCTGGCCAAGCGGTATTTTTTCGGAATTTTAAACCCCAAAGATATCTGATCGTTATTTAATTTCACCCTGGAGTTACGATCAATCACGCCGGTCTCAAGGGTTTCGGGAGGGATTGACGTAAAACGGGAAAATAAAAACCACTGAGGGGCCGAGGGGACAAGAAGATTGTGTTCCATCTTGGAAAGAGCACTTTGCGAACAACCAATGGCCTGTGCGACGTCGGCCTGATTTAACTTCTTAAACTTCCTGGCAGCCTTCATTAAGGGGCCCAGAGAGATAACTTGAGATTCATCCATCATTATGTCCTATGAAAGATTATTCCAACGATCCAGAACCTCCTTCATTGTCTCTCTCGTGAGTTTTGGTTGTAAATTGGAGGTTACCTGAAAAATATCTCCGAGTGTTTTGAGTCCAACAAGACACGTTGAAAGACCAAAATAGTGTAGATTGTAATGAATACAAAAGGCTGGAAGAGAAATATCATAATCCCTCAGGATTTCATTGAGTCTTTGAGTCCGCTCAATTTTTATTTGCACCGCTTTTTTATTCCACCACGGCGCCCAGGATCTGCAATCTTCTTTGGTAAACTTTCTTCCGGAACTCACCCGACCAGACAGGATGCCTTTATCAAATGTCCCCCAGCTCATACTGAGTTTATCCTTCCAAAGCTCCTCCAGACTCAAAAAAGGATCCTGGTTGAAAAGATTTAATTCACTTTGAACTACATCCACCCGACAGATCTCCTGGGCCTTGAAGAGATCATCGGTGGTGGTGTTACAAAGTCCAATATGCTTAATTTTTCCCTCGTCCTGCGCCTTTTTTAAGACCTCCAGGGGGATTCGAATATCGATTTTTGTATCAGGCCAGTGAATCATGTAAATATCAATGCAATCTCGCCCAAGCCTCTCTAGGCTTTCTTCCAGCATCTTCTCAGTGATGCTTTTGGAGTTACTCATGTTGACCCGCCTTGAATCGTGCCAATCCACCCCTGATTTGGAAATCACCTGGGCGCCTTTAGGCAAGTATCTTCCAAAGCGCTCCTCCGAGAGACCAAATCCATAAATGGGGGCCGTATCAAAAAGTGTTATTCCAGCGTCCCACGAGGCCTCTAAAAGCCTCTGGGCCTCGTCCTCCGACATCGCTCCGAATCCATATCCACCGCCTTCACCACTGACGGATGCTCCCCCAAAAGTGATAACGGGCATGGGGTCAATAAAACCTGGAACTTTTCGATAGATCATTCTTCTTCCCTAGAGGTCGTTGACAAAAACCGACCATCCCTGCAAAGTGCGGTTATGCATCTTATCACAATGGCCCATTACGGTGAAGCCCAAGGCGTCATCGAAAAATTTAAATTAAAAAAAGTATCCTCAGACCTGTTTCAAAGTGAGGACATGGTCCTTGTCATCACCGGGGAAGGACCCTTTGAAGCGGCCACGAGAACTGCTCTCACGATTCCTCTCTACAAATTTGAGGCGATTATTAATCTCGGGCTTGCCGGGAGTTTGAAAGAAGAATTGAGCATTGGGGAAATTGTCCGGGTGCGAACCATCTACCTCATCCAGGATTTAAAACCCCAGTTTAAAACCTTCCAATCCCATCATGAAGGTTTGGATTGCCTGACAAGTTTCGAGCGAATCCTCGATCCAAAAAAAGCCGCCACCTTAAAGGGAGTGGGTCATCTCATTGACCGCGAGGCCTGGGGTGTGGCGATGGCGGCCAAAAGTGCGGGAATTCCTTTTAAGAGTTTTAAAATCATCTCCGACAGGGCCGGAACTTCGGACGCTTGTGAGGCGATTAAAGAGGTTTCTCAGGACTTGAGCTATAAACTCGCGGACTTCCTTTCCCATGAGCTCAGTCTTCCTGAAAAAAATGAGGACGATTTCAACCTTCCCGGATTTCATTTTACGTTCTCGACTCAACATAAATTCCGATCACTTGTTCAGAAGCTCTCCATAAAAAATGAAAAAACCGCTGAGGAAACGATTCTTTCTCTGGTGATTGATGAATTAAAAAAAATGGAACTCCCACCTAAAGAAAGAACCAGACGACTTATTGAAAAGATGGAAGACAGGATTGACCCCACTAAAAAGATTCTTCTGGAAAAAACCGATGGCATGGTGACTGCCTTTTCCCGATCGGGAATCAAAGTTCAAATGGACCCGAATTGGGAGAATCCCAAACTCACCTTATCCATGGAAGTTTCAAATGACCGGGAACTGGCCCGGAAGATTGATGACTTAAAAAATCTCAGCGTTGCGCCTTATGAAAAAATCATGAATGGTGACATCTAATGTGGAATGAAGTTTATGTGGAAGAAAAAATCCAGGGCCATCATCGGGTTGATTCCATTCTTAAAAAAATCAATAAATCGCCAATTCTGATCGACAAATATGATGATATCTGGGGCAAATCCAAAAAACCTTACCTCCAAAAAAGAGATAGCCTAAATCTTTTTCTGGCCCGCAAGGAGGGACAACTCTTAAAACTTGCACCCGATGCCTACGGGAGTGCCGGTGCGCCTCATTACTATTTTATTCATGCCTATAACTGCATTTACGAGTGTCAGTACTGCTACCTTCAAGGCTATTTTTCTACGCCGGATATTGTACTTTTCATTAATCACGAGGAGATTCTTCTCGAGATGACGGGGGTTTTGAAAAATCATCCCGACCAGACAGTCTGGTTTCATGCCGGTGAGTTCTCAGACTCTCTGGCCTTGACTCACCTGACGGGAGAGCTTGATCTTTACCATGAATTTTGCAGAAAAAACCCGAATGCCATGATCGAGCTTCGAACAAAATCAGTTAACATCAAAGAGCTTCTTAAACTCTCCCCTCTTCCCAATTTCATCGTTAGTTTTTCTCTCTCACCAAAAGATATCGCAAGAAGAGTGGACCTCAAAACCCCCTCCACTGAGTCCAGATTAAAAGTGATGGCCACATTAAAGGATTCAGGACACGCAGTTGCCGCTCATTTTGATCCCATCATTTACGAGGACGACTTTAAAAAAAATTACGGGGAACTTCTGAAAAGCATGGAGGATCTGGGTCTCACGAAAAAATTAAATTACCTGTCTCTGGGAGTTGTGCGTTTCACGAAAGACGTCTTCAGAGAAGCCGAAAGAAATTATCCTGATTCGGTGATTCACACGGGCCCGATGGTGAAGAGTTTTGACGGAAAGGTTCGCTACCATAGACCCATGAGAATGTGGATGATGAATGCCGTGAGAGAAATCGCCAGGGCCCATGGGGTGCCGAATGAGAACATCTATCTATGCATGGAAGAAAATGCTTAAGCGCCCTGAACTCTTTCACAATGGTTATCATCTGGCGCACTATCCTCTATCAGAGGAAATAAAAACATTGGTAAGAAATGAAGACTGGAGTGCTCTGGATCAGGCATTAAGGAAAATCACTCAAAAAGATGGGAGTCTTTTTTCTCTTCTTCAAAACTACCACGATTTTAGTGATATTGAATTCATTATCAGTGTCCGCGACGCCTCAAACCCATGGGAAGAAGATGGAATCTGGCATGACGATGGTTCCCGGGTGTTTGCCTTCTCCCTATCTCTTACCACCAACGCCGAGGAAATCGAAGGCGGACGCCTTGGCATCAGACTCAAAGGTCAGGAAAGCTCATTTGAAATACCGACTCCAGAACTTGGTACAATCATCCTCTTTCTCACCGGAAAGGATGGCCTGGAACATAAAATTCACCAGGTCAAAAGAGGCAAGAGAATCATCATGGCCGGGTGGTGTTCGTAGGATTATTCAGGCAAGCGAAGAAGGAGCGGGAGCTTTTTTCTAAGGTCCGACGACTCCCATGCATCGATGAGAGAGGATGGATGTTTGGGTATAATTTGAATACATAAAATTATGAAATTGCATCCCAAAATTATG
>CAXNNO010000046.1:0-10313 GCA_964203555.1 Bacteriovoracales bacterium | reverse complement strand
AAAGGATAGGCCGGATTAGCGCTAAATCATTATACATAAGAAACACTAAGACCCCCCTTAGGAAATAATATCGGCCCAACAGGGCCGTCTTTTAGGTTGGTTTGACGGGAATCTACTATCAGCTTGCTTGAAATTTACTGAATCTTCTTCTTTAAGAACGAAATTAGGCGCACTCCAGCCCTTGCTCAAATTTTTTTGCTTAAAAATCGCAGATGGTTTGATTAAAACAATCAACTTCGGGCGGTTCTCTCGGAGACCTGACAATCACTTCATTTGCTGGCCGGCCAAGGTGATTCAATATTTTCTGGCAGATTTTCTGGGAAGTGATTGTGGCCACTAAAGTAAGTTTGGTGCCACAGTGATCACAACTACTAACTTCATATTTAATGACGTATTTTAACAATTCGCTCCATGGAGTGCGGTAAACTTTCTTCTTGGTCTTCAGTTTTTTGGGGCATGCCAAGCTCGTTATTTCAGATCTCTTTTTGTGGCGTGCCCCAAAACTCCAATATATCGAATAAGGTTTTGTCTCGGTGACGGTATGAGAGCAATAATCCGTTTGATGAATTGATCTGGGGTGAATTGCAGATGAGTTGTTCCGTCGGAGTAAGGTGTTTTGAGCTGTAATTTTACTTTACCAGATGCCTCATAGGTAATCCTCTCTTTTGCAATGGGACCTCTAAGAACGTACCGACAAAATCTCTCCAGTTCGGCCCGTTGATGGGCCAAGATTTTAACATTTGCATGCAAGCTGAAAATTCTCATCTCGGTTTTGTACACTCTAGGCCTGAAAGTCGGATTGATCGTTATAGTTATGATCTTCATGTTCAAATTTTTCCAATAGCCTCATTAAGCGTTTTTCAATGTGCCATTGAGTTGAACGACTTTTTAATGCATTGGAACAATGTCAAAAAAGATTTCATCGCCAAAATTTTTTTCATAGAATACTCCATCGATATAAATCGTATGAAAATGCACTTTTAGATTAAGTGCTCCTCCAAAACGCTGTACTACTGTAATCTCTCCAGCTTTTGGATTTTTGAGATTGTGAATTCTGGCCTTGTATTCATAATGACGACTAAGTGTCCGGTGAAAAATCACCAAGGCCTTTCTTAAAAAATCAGGATTTCTGGCCAGTAAAAATCGGTTTGCGTAGGGCATGCTTAATATCCAGTGCCTGGTCGGCACTGCTGGTATCACTTCTTTAATTAAATGTTTGGCGGTGTCCGACATTTGCCTTCCGGTGCAACTCGGGCAAAAGAGTTCTCCCTTTGCAACTAAAGGCCACAAGCTTATCTTTCTGGCATAAGGAGCAGTGAAACCTCGCCATACCGAAGGCAAGGTTTCCGCAGGTAAGATATTTCTTAAATTTCCGTTCAAGATGAAAAGGCAGGTGTGTTCCAAGAATTTCTTTATTGAAAAAAACTTGGCGGTAATTTTCTCGAATCAAATGATGAAGGTCAGAACTTTGCGGGTTGCGGGCAACGTACATCCCGCGGTACATGCAAGAAACTGTAACTGGTTCAAATTTACTAAATTATCAAAATTATTCGCCTGAACGAAAAGTGCCAACAAAATATACCGTTAGCGATAGAAGTTTTTACCTTATGGCATTGAGTGAGGATAAAGAAAGATGTCGGCCATGTGTTGAAACTTTGGCTTCAGACATTGATGTCACCGTCTATAACTGAGTACTAAAAACTCAATGATTTTGAGGCAACCCATGAATCGATTCTTTTGGTCTTAGTGCTTTCCATAACAGGTTGGCAGTTTTCCTAACTGCCAACTAAGATAGGCCAAGTATCGAATTAAACCAAATCTTGAAGTAAAAAAGCTTCGGACTCATTTTTCGGGGGCCGGATATTCGGTCATATGGACTTATCCCGAATGAAATACCCCATTGGTGCTAATGCACTCTTCTTTTATACGTAACTTTGAAGAAGAGAGTTTAAATCAACAATCTTTGCTCCTATATTTGTTGCTTCAATTTCTTTAGCAGGACTCCCTTTATATGATCCAGAAGGGGTGAATAGAAACCGTAATCCTGAAGTTACACACGATCTAACTCTATATCCCTTTTTCGCAAGTGGACCGAAAAAAAATGCGTCTATCTGCTAAGGGTAGAAGGAGTCGTCTAACACCGAGGCACAGATAAAGAAGGATCTACTTCATCATCAACAGCTGCAACGGTTACGAGGTTTAATTGAAGCCCTAGTAGAGACGCCAATGTAAGATCCCGGCACCAAAAATTGGAGAGAATAAAAATGTCTCTAATTTTATTTAATTTATAATCACTTTACGATTAAACTTTTCAGAAATTTTTCCTGCAGCAGCGGCCAGTAAACTTCCAACTACAGCACCCCTGTGACAATTATCTCCACCCACCATCGCATTGGCTATAATACCCGCCTCGAAATTATCGTGATACTTCCAGGCCAGGTAGAGTGCAGCTGGCATGGCTTCGTCAATGTAACATGCTGAACTGAATCTAGCCCCAACGACATGTTCGTCATTTTCATTTATCCATAAAGCTGCTTTTTGAGTAGAGAGCCAGTGACTTGCATGCAGTTTAATTGATTCCCTTAGTGGGGTGCCCGCAGATGTTGCTAATATGATTTGCACCAGATCATTGGCCGCCTTCAACACACCATCGTGTTTATGTGTAAGGGCAACATGTACTAAGACATTTTGAACTATGTTCTGATTTTTTATTTGTGCAAGCGCAGCAACTAAAGCAGGTACGGTTGCCAGTCCTCCGATGTGTTCATCGCTAATACCGCAAGCTCGAGGTTTTTTGCCTTTAGAGTAGCGAGTAAAGAATTCACGATGGTATTCTTCAACATAGGTGTCTCGATGCCAATTAGGCTGAAGCATTCGCAGAATGTATCGGTCAAGCCATGCATCTGGATCGTATTTTTCCTGCTCTATTACTAGGGAGTAAAGCTCGGAAGCTAGTTTAAAATTAAGGGTATTCTCGCCAGCTTGTAAAAACTGGTGGTAGTGAACTTCTTTTTCGCCCCAAAACTGAGCTTGCTCCCGCAATATGTCGCCGCGCTCATTGAGTGCCTCATATTTAGAACGCCAAAGTATGCTTCCGGGGTGTTTTTTTTTGGGTGGGAGGTAGGTGTCTATGTTTCCGTAGTCTCGTTTCAATGCAATTCGATCGTAATACCAATGTACAGGCATGGCCAAGGCGTCAGCAGCAAGAGAACCTTCAAAAGCACATAATAATCTGTCCATATAATTAAAACCTCATCTAAATATTAAACTCCACAATAAAAAAAGTAAGTCTACTTTAAAAGACATCAGTTAAAAAATTGAATATGATCAAAATAAAGCCCCGTAGAAATGGGGCTCCTATAAAATTTCGTACTCTCAAGGTGACTCTGATTAAAAAATCTTCAATCTTTTCGTAAATGATCTCTTTCCCAAAAATGGAGACAGGATTTTATTAACGCCCCACTTTCTCAAAGTACTAATGATAAAATTTAATCATTCAGCAAAAAACCATATTTGTATGTTGAGACGAAAGCATTTTATTAAGGTTGTTTCATCCAGCCCGTTCCTTGAACATAATTATAAGTTCCAGCTCCACCAGAAGTTGGGTTCGTATATAGTGTGTTAAATTCGCCACCGTAAGTCCCCATTGAATAATAGTCTTCGATAGAGATGCCCGCAGGAATCACCACTCTAGTCAGTTTGTTTTCAAAAAACGCATTGACCCCAATTCTTCTCACGGAATTAGGAATCACGACACTCGTGAGGGCGTTGTATGCAAACGCCTCGCTCCCAATACTTGTCACGTAAATAGGAATCACGACACTCTTGAGTTGGTTCAACATAAATGCCTTATCCGCAATACTCGTCACGGAATTAGGAATCACGACACTCTTGAGTTGATTGGTACTAAATGCTCCCAGCCCAATACTCGTCACGGAGTTAGGAATCACGACACTCGTGAGGAGGTTGCCGTAAAATGCCCATATCCCAATACTCGTCACGGAATTAGGAATCATCACACTGGTAAGGTCCTTTTCGGATAATTCATAGTCCTCAATACTGGTCACGGAATTAGGAATTACCACATTGGTGGTGGGTTGATAGATGGGAGGCGGAGTCTCTTCGCCACTTGTATCAGTAGATATATTATTAGATGTACCACTAGGTGTTGATTGTTCCTGGCAAGAGATTAAAGAAGTCAGTAGTGTCAAAATAAGAATTAAGCCTTGGGTTTTCATTACAAATCCTTAAAAAAATAGAGACTGGTACGTTATTTCGGCAATTTTAAAGGATTAATTTAAAACGAGACGATAGGATTTTGTTAACGACAGTTGCGGGATCTAATCTTAGATGCTTAAGACATGTACCTTAATTTATTGAAACGGCAACAATAGGCCGGGTTGATCACCGTATGCTTGCGGCAACCCTGCTTAGCGGACCACTGTTGTTTGTGCCCTAAGCTTCCACAGTAGAAAATTTTTCGGGGCAGATTTGACTTCAGAGCTGCTCTTCATGACCCAGACAAAATATTCAAATGGAATCACATTGACCGCTTCACAGGTTTTAATGAACGAGCAGATGATGTCCCCAATAAGAGCACCCAGTTCTGTTTTATAAAAAAGCCGTTTGATTTTTTACGTCAAACGGCTTCTATTGAAAATTGGTACTCCCAAGTAGATGAGTTTCGAACCGCTTGCTTTATTTTTTTCATATAAAATCAGCGAATTGGGTTAGTCCAAAGAATCTTTTCTAAGATACTGCATGACTAGATCATCTAATAAGATATTTTGATGCATCTCCCATTTCGGTGGGTCAAAGGTCACAAATTCAATAGTCTCATTTTGGGTCAAAGGGCTTTTTTTGACCTGTAAGTCAAAATAGTTCCATGAGGTACTTATCTAAATATATAGCTAATGATTTAAAAAAGAAGATGGTTTTCCTGACAGGACCTAGACAATCAGGGAAGACGACCATAGTGAAAGATCTTCTAAAAAAAATGGCAGGTTCTTATTTCAATTGGGACGATCTCGATCATAGGAAAATGATCCTTGCTCGAGACTGGTCGGATGAAGAGAAGCTTATTGCTTTGGATGAAATTCATAAGTTTTCACGTTGGAAAAACTTCGTTAAAGGGACATACGATACCCAAAAAGATAAGCACCAATTCATTATTACTGGAAGTGCTAAGCTGGATATCTATAAAAAGGGCCAGGACTCGATGTTGGGTCGGTTCTTCAGCTGGAGACTTTATCCACTATGTTTATCTGAACTTGAGCATGTTTTTAGCGAATCTGGACCAGAGCGTTTGGAGAAACTATTAACGCTCGGAGGTTTTCCCGAGCCCTATTTTGAAGGAAAAGAAAATTTTGCCAAAAGATGGAGAAAAGAAAAAATAAAATTAGTATTTCGTCAGGATATTCAGGAACTCGAGAGCATTAAAGATATATCCCTCCTCGAGCTTTTTCACCAGGCATTAACAGAGAGAGTTACAGGAGAAGTAGTGCTCTCCAATATCGCCAGAGACCTTGAGATTGCACCCAAGACCGCTAAATCTTGGCTTAATGTTCTCGAGAAAACCTACTCCGTTTTTAGCGTCCGCCCATACAGTAAAGGAATAGCTAAGGCGATAACGAAGACTCCTAAGGTTTATTTTTATGATAATGGCGAGGTAAGTGGTGACGAGGGATCGCGTTTGGAAAATCTTGTCGCGAATCATTTATTAAAGAGGATTCATTTCCTTGAGGATACTTCGGGCGATACATACGAACTTTGCTACCTCAGAGATAAACAAGGTCATGAAATTGATTTTGTAATCGTCAAAAATAGAAAACCGGTCATGTTAATCGAAGCCAAAGTCAGCGATGCCTCGAGGAGCAAATCTTTTTATTATTATAAAGAGCGTCTAAAAGTTACAAAGTGTGTTCAATTAGTGATGGATCTAAAAAAAGCTTCAACCAAAGATGGTATTTTAGTTGTTCCATTAATCGATTGGTTATCTAAACCTTTGGATGAAGAGCTATTTTAACCTGAAGGGCAGCCTGCTTTTTTGGCCCAAAATTTTGGACGCGGCTATCCCTGCACGTAGCGGAGGACGGAAATGAATTCTGTTTTTTTGTAAGGAATTTTTGTGTGTTACTCCCAAGTAGAAAGGCGAGTTAGCAGACCACAACAGACCAAAAATTTTTTGGAAAAAAAAACCACTGTTTCCAGTGGCTAAAGATTTATTGGTACTCTAACGTAAATGAATATCGAACCTATTTTAAATTACACCCATGGTTTAACCCTTGAGCATTGAAGAAACTTTTCTAACCCAGTTTCAGAAAGCGGGAACGGGAACCAACGTTCCCAAAAGCTTAAAACTGGTTTATTCAACTTTATTTACGGTTTGTAAGTCCCACGCCAGACGGGCTGCTTCATATCCAACCATCGACACGCAACAGCTCAGAGGCGTTATCAAATGGAATATCAAAAATGATTGGAGCAACTTGAGGTACATCAAAATATTTAGCGTCGCCCTTCTCATTAAACTTGGCACAGACTTTTCCGGTGGGGCAGTCGTCTGGAATCGCTACGACACATGAGCTGTAAGCCTTCGGGGCTAAAATGAGTGTACTATGAATTAAGAAAAAATTAAGTGCTGTATACATTTTATTCCAAAGAATCTTTTTTTACATATTGAATAACAAGGTCTTCCAACTTGATTCCCTCATAGATTTCCCATGTGGGAGGAGAGAAGGTTACAAATTCTATGGTTTCATCTTGAGTTGAAACAATATATTGAAATTTTTCCATTTGATCATATTCTTCTGAAGAAATCTTCAAACCAGAGCAAACCTCAATAGCAAATGGAGTATTCCAAACCTTAAAAGTCAGCCCCCTTTTTCTGCCTGAAGTTTCTTTTTTATTTTTTGTAAGTTCAAATATCCTGTTAGCACTCTCTGTTTCATCAGAAATTTTAAAAGTTTTTCTCGTCCTGATACACATGACATAGATTGGATCTGTAGGCCCGTCAACATCATTTTCGAAAAAAAAATAGTTATTCATTTCCGTGTAAAGTTGTTGGGAAAGCCATAAAAATTGATGATCAACCACAGGGGTTTCCCAGTACTCACATATGATTTGTTTTTTATCTGATTTGTTCATAGATACCTCACTTTCAACCTGATTCCATCATCAGGATATTTTGGATTTTCCTTGGGATGTTGAAGTTCTAAGGTTGGGCCATGATTATTTTTAGTACCTTTTACGATTGTGGTTCCATCCGGAAGTACTTTTATTTCAGTACCATCTGTCGCTTCGATAAGTTTGCCAGGCATTTTATCAAAATCTTTTTGAAGTTGATCCAAACCTCCAGGTTTCCTGTACTCTCTCGTTTCTTTTTTTTGTTTACTGTGCTTCTTATCTTTTCCAGAAATAATCCCTGCTTCTTTTAGTGGCCTTTCCAGTTCATCATGCTCTTTACGAAGAGTTTCTCTTCCTTTTTCTATTTCTTTCTTTACATCTTTGTCGTTAATGTCTTCAAGGAGTTCCTCCAGTTGAAAAAAATCATCCCAATTCATGGGATAAACCACAAGAGTAAGAGCTAGAATTAAAGCTGCAGCATGAGGATTGGCAGCAATTCTAGATGTTCCTATAACACCAGCCATGCCGTATAGAGGAGTGAACGATAAAGGCTGAACGTTTGAATCGTTGGGGTTTGCAACTAAGGATGTGACATCAAAAGTATACTTCTTTTGCGATTCAGAATTAATTGTTCTGCCGGTTTCAGGTATTACCCTAACTTGGATAAATCCAATGTCTCCAAAACTCCCTTCAGTTACAAAACGAGCATAGATATTTTCTGATATCTTCGACCAAGGAGTCTCAGTTCTTTTTTCCTTCGATGGAGAAGTATCAATAATACTCTTTAGTTTTTCGTAATCGTGCCCAACTTCTCGAAGTTTATCTCTGAAGCTTCTCATTTTCTCAAAATAAGGGATGTCATTTAATGTAGGAACTTTTCCATCAGATAGCTCAGATAAATGATCGTACTTTTTTTCGATTGAACTTAAAAAAGATTCTTTAATTTCATTTCGATGTTCAGGAACGATTTGATCAATGATCATCTGACTTTCATCGGTCATTTCTTCATAGGATAGACCTGACATTAAACTCCAGTGGAGAATTTGAATATCAGACATGGAAAAGTGAGCAGGGGCTTTTAGATTAAGTTTTTTTATTAGGGGCCCTAGTTTCCCTTTCATCTGGTCGAGTATATAGGTATGCCCTTTAGGACTTGAGCTTGACGACTTCATACAATAAGTCATGACAGGAATTGAATAATCACCCGTAGAAAGTAGGAAGTTTCCTGAATCTTCGATGATGAACGAGGTCTGGTTTGCATCCTTGTCATTATATGTAGTCCCTTCCATTTCCTGAACAATTGGATACGGGGATGTATTGAACTGAGATTTTAAGGATTGAATCAATCCCTCTTTTGATAAATGAGAGCATGATGAGAGGCATAGAATAATGACTAAAAGAAATAGTTTGAAGATAAAGGATCCTTTTAGTTTAGCTTTGAACCGTATTTTCAGCCACTTAATGTCTACAATCGACATCAGACCAGGTGTTATGATATAATATCATAGAGGTGAAAATGTATCAACCTGAATCAATTGACCAAGCATTAAGTTTATTGAATAAGAAGCTTAAGAGAGAAGGAAGACATCGTAAGAATATCAAAGAATTCAAAGAGGACCTTTATGCTGAATTTAGCAGAATTTAAAGATTGGGATTTGGCCTTCTCTCAATTAGGTTCAAAGGTCTCCGAATTGAATCGTGAGGATGAATGGTTCGATTTGGAGGAATTTTTTTGTTACGGAATAAATCATTCTTCCCGTGACGCCAGAACCTTTAGTGCTTTTTCAAGTCTGGTAAAATTCATTGCACCTATTTTGGCCCCATTCAAAATAAAAAAGATCCTTGCTTCAGGGGTAGATTTCGATCGCTCTCTTCTTGGTTATTATCTGGACTTAGTGAGTGAATCAATCGGAAAATCCCAACTGAAAGATCTTTATCAAGACTTTACAAAAGCGACTCCTCGGAAAATTTATTTTTCTCATTTTAGGCCCGATAAGCGATATTCCAAGTGGGGCAGGCTTGGGCAACCGTTTGCTGAACCCATTGAGAAGTTCATTGATAAGCGAAAACTTCTTTCTAACTATCATGTCATGAGAAGATTCTCTGGGGTAAAGGTTGTGTACTCGGATGTAAGAGCGTTTCAAGAATTAAGCAAAAACCAGAATGTGAGCCTAAATGAAATTTCCCGTCGTACGCATCATGATTATGCGAGCGTTCATCGGGCAGATCACAGTCTTAAAATTGTTTCGTGACACCAATTGAACTTCTCATAGAACTCATTTAAGGCATAAGAATCATTGATAAAAGATGCTTCTGCTGAAACAAAAATAAGAATGCTGGAATTGGTGTCATCCGACCATGAATTAAGTGAAGGAAGTATTAGATTTTAAATAAAAAAGCCGTTTAACTTTTTAAATCAAACGGCTTCGTATAAAACTTGGTACTCCCAAGGGGGTATAAACCCTCAATAAACACTAACCGAATCTATTCTTGGTCACTATGCCAAAAGAGGTAGAGAATATTTTCTGGGAGTGAGACTATTTTATTTCCTCGATTCTTTCGAATATGTGCTTTTACAAAATACTTTATTCCACTCTTTGAGATGCGTGCCTGTTTTTCGACGACATGATGACCTGATGGAGCCATTTTTAAAGTCGGAGGACGCTTTAACAAAGAGAGAGCTGGTTTCATTAAATAGCTTTTTTCCAAGTCGTATTTGGAAGAAGTTTATTTTCTTTGCACTTTCTTAAGAAATCGTTCATCAGAGTTTGATAGGGGATATCCAGTTTTTGGCTTAACTCTTTGAAGTACTCAATCACATCATTATCTAGTCTTATCGTTACGCTCTTTTTAAGTTTATTAATGTAAGGGTTTGGTTTTAATTTCATTTTTTTTAAATCATATTCTTTACGCATAAATTTTCTCCTATAGTTCTTCGAAGTCCCTTTTTTCTTTCTTGGTTGCTTTTCTAGCACTTATGATGCGAATGGTTTCGGTACTTTCTTTATAGAGATGAACGACAAAAAGTAGATTCTCTTTGTGACTGCGTATTCCGGAACAAGTGACCACTGATTCCGGCAGTAAGTGACCACCGATGCCGGTGACAACTGACCACTCACAAAACAAAGCGTCATTCTTGATCTTTTAATCGTTCTTTTTCTCCTTAACTTTAGCTTTATTTTTCTCTTTTC
>CAXNNO010000045.1:0-10330 GCA_964203555.1 Bacteriovoracales bacterium | reverse complement strand
ATCGAATTGAAGATCATAATTTGAAACTTGATCGTTGGTCACTTGATCCTGCATTATATATAAAGAAATAATTTTAAGGAGCAGCTTATGGCATACGGATTTGCCAGATTTTTTTTATTCTCTCTTTTACTTTTACTCGTGGGCTGTATTGGAAAAAATAAGCAGTCCGGAAATTCGATTACCTTCAATATCGGGGGCGAGCCCACTACATTGAGCCCACTATCCTCGTCTGATGGCTATTCCACTGCGGTTCACGGTTACGTATTCGAGCCTCTTCTTGAAAGAGACATCGACACTTATGTCTGGAAACCGGCGCTTGCGACGGAATGGACAATTTCCAAAGATAAAAGAGTTTTCGAGTTTAAGTTACGGGAAGGTGTTAAATGGCATGACGGCAAAGAGTTTACATCTGAAGACGTTAAGTATTCGTATGACGTGATGTTTTCCGACGACTGGAAAGCAGTTCAAATTAGACCATATTATGAATCGATAGAAAAAGTTGAAGTTCTGGATAAATACCGCATCCGATTTACAGTTAAAGATGATTACTTCATGAATTTCGATGTCTGCGCCGGAATATCAGTACTCCCGAAGCATTTTTATTCAAACAAAGATAATAAAAAAGAATTCGGCCGCAAACTAACAGGTACAGGTCCCTACATTCTTTCTAAATATGACAAAGGTCAGAAGCTCATTTTGGTGCAAAATAAAGATTGGTGGGGAAGAACTGATGAGAAAGAAAAAAACACAAATCTTATAAAGAAAATCAACCTTCGGATGGTGATGGAGGAGAATGTTTATTTGGAACTTCTCAAAAAGGGTGTCATCGATTTTCAGGGCCTAAGACCTGAAGGATTCGTGAAAAAAACAGTTGGGAAAGTTTGGGATAAAAAGATCGTTAAGGTGAAGACGGAGAACAAAACCCCTAAAGGATTTAGTTTCATTGCTTTGAATCTAAAACATCCGATTTTAAAAGACAGAGAGGTTCGGAAGGCCCTTTCAATGTTATTTAACCGGCCTTTAATGCAGAGTAAGTTTGAGTATAGCCTTTCCGAGTTCGCCACTGGTCCCATCTATGTTCAATCAGATTACGCTTCCCCCAATGTTAAACCGGTAGATTTTAGTCCAGCTGAAGCCTTGAAAATTCTCTCTCGTGCTGGTTGGAAAGATAGTGATAAAGATGGTCTTCTGGACAAAATGATCAATGGCAAAAGAATGCCGCTCTCTATCACTGTTCTTGAACCCTCACTCGATGTCATGAAGTACCTCACCGTTTTCAAAGAGGATGCCAGTAAGGTTGGAGTTGAAATCAATCTCAAAAATATTGAATGGAACTCTTTTGTTAAACTTCTGGACGAGAAAAATTTTGAAGCTGTCAGACTCGCCTGGGGCGGAGGCGGTGTTGAATGGGATCCAAAACAGATCTGGCATTCCAGTTCCATCCCGGGTGCTAGTTCAAACTTTATCAGCTATTCCAATCCTGAAGTGGATCGACTTATTGATGAATCAAGACAACTTTATGATCGGGAAAAGAGAGTTGAAATTTTAAGGAAAGTTCACGAAATCATTTCTGCCGATTATCCCTACATCTGGTGGTTTAATCAGAAATATAGTCTCTACGGACATTCTAAGAGAGTCATAAAACAAAAAGACACCTATACTTATGGGATCGGACAGCAGTACTGGACGGTTGAATAGCCTATGTTGAAATATTTTATTCGAAGACTTGCCATCATACTTCCCACTCTTCTCGGCGTCACAGTCGTGGTCTTTGTCATTATCAACATGGCCCCCGGCGGGCCGATTGAACAAAAACTACAGCAAATAAGATTTGGTGGAGCAGAGGGAGGAGAGGCGGCCAATACCAAAGGCCGGGGTGCAACTCAGGGAGTTTCCGACGAGGTGATGGAAGCATTGAAAAAGCAGTACGGTTTCGATCGTCCTCTTCACATGAGATATTTTTTATGGCTAAAAAATATTGCAACTTTAAATTTCGGTGAAAGTTTTACTTTCGAAGAGCCGGTTGTGGACGTGATCACGAGTAAGTTTCCAGTCTCTCTGCAATTCGGCATTATCTCACTGATCTTGAGCTACATTGTTTCGATTCCTCTTGGAATTGTTAAGGCGATAAGAAAAGGCGGGACCTTCGATATCTTAAGCAGCTTTTTACTTTTTATTTTTTACTCGATTCCTCCTTTCATGTTGGCCATTCTTCTGATTGTCTTTTTTTCCGGAGGAAGTTTTTATGAATGGTTTCCGGTCGGGGGGCTGCATTCCGAGGGCTATGAAGATTTTTCTGCCTGGGAGCAATTTATTGATAGGGCCCATCATTTTTGTCTTCCACTGATTTGTTACACGATCGGCTCTTTTACCAGTCTGACAATTCTCATGAAGAATTCCCTGATTGAAGAAATAAAAAAAGACTACATCCGAACTGCCAGAGCAAAAGGTCTGGACGAGAAAGTTGTGTATATGAAGCATGCTTTGAAAAATGCTCTTATACCGATCGTAACCGGACTGGGCGGATTCTTGTCTGTTTTTTTTGCCGGCTCACTTCTCCTGGAAACAATCTTTCAGCTCGATGGAATAGGACTCTTAAGCTACAAGAGCGTTCTCTCCCGCGATTATAACGTGATCATGGGACTTGTATTTATTCAGAGTGCACTTTTTCTTTTGGGCAATGTTGTTTCGGATATCGCCTACGTGATGGTTGATCCAAGGATTGATTTTACATGATTGAAACATTTATTAAGAATGAAGATACCTTAAAAAAATGGCGACGTTTTAAATCGAATCGTCTGGCCGTTATTTCATCCTGGCTCGTTGGTTTCTCAATCCTATTTAGTTTTACCGCTGAGTTTTGGGCCAACAGTAAACCTCTTTATCTTCGTTTCAACGCCAAAAACTATTATCCTGTCCTGGTTAGTTATCACCCTACGGAATTTGGTGAAGAAAAAACCATGGTAACCGATTATCGCGATATCAACCTGAATGAAGCTCGGGGAGATTTTGTCATATGGCCCCTCATTCAATGGGATCCCTTCGAATCGAACAAAGAAGTCGAAGTCTATCCTTCAGAACCAAGTGAAAAGAACTGGATGGGAACTGATGACCGGGGAAGGGATATTCTCACGAGGCTTCTTTACGGGCTTCGCTATTCCATGACTTTTGCAGTTCTCGTTTGGCTCATAACCTTTATTGTAGGCACCATTTTGGGAGGCCTCATGGGGTATTTTGGTGGTAACACCGATTTCTGGGGCCAAAGGATTGTTGAAGTCCTCTCAACTGTTCCTCAGTTTTTTTTACTGATTATTATTATATCCATTTTTCAGCCGACTCTTTTTTTATTGATCATTCTTTCAAGCTTATTTGGTTGGATTTCTATCAGCTACTACGTCCGCGGGGAGTATCTGAAAAACAGGAAAAAAGAATTTGTCGAGGCCGCCAGAGCATTAGGTGCGGGGCACCTGCGAATTTTCTTTTCTCATCTTCTTCCCAATTCTCTGTCTCCGATCATAACCTTTTCCCCATTTGTGATTGCCGGTAATATCACGGCCCTGGCAAGTCTTGATTATCTTGGCTTCGGTCTGACCCCTCCCACTCCGAGTTGGGGAGAGCTCTTAAACCAGGCACAGAAACATTTTTCAGAGGGATGGTGGCTAGCGGCTTACCCATCCATTGCGCTATTTCTTACTCTTACGATGCTGTCTTTAATAGGTGAGGGGGTCAGAGATGCAATGGATCCCAAAGACTAAGTGAAAAATTGAATAGTGGGCGAGTAAGTGTTATCTTGACCTACACGAGAGGTCCTTATGAAAGAAACAGCACTACGTATTGCAGATTTTAAAGATTCAATTTTCGGAGTCATTAGTAAACTCGCCCGTGAGCATAATGCCGTTAATCTGGGACAAGGTTTTCCTGATTTTGATGGTCCCGAATGGATGAAAGACATAGCATACAAAAAAATGCAGGAAGGTCATAATCAGTACGCTCCGTTTCCTGGAACAGTTCATTTGCGAGAGGAAGTTTCAAACTATTATAAGAAATTTTACCAGCTAAATTATAATCCAGAATCTCAAATAACCATCACTGTCGGCGCAACTGAGGCAATTTATCTCGTCATCAATGCACTCATTAATCCGGGTGATGAAGTCGTCGTTCTGGAACCTTTTTATGATTCTTACGTCGCCTCCATCAAAATGGCCGGCGGAATACCTGTTCCCGTCACAATGCATGCACCTGACTTCACTGTCGATAAGGCTGAACTCGAAAAAGCAATTTCCCCAAAAACGAAATTGCTTATTCTCAACAATCCTCATAATCCCAGCGGCAAGGTTTGGGCCAAGGAAGAACTCCTCGATATCGCTCTTCTTGCGATGAAGCACAATCTCTATGTTCTTTCGGATGAAGTTTACGAATTTCTTCTATTTGATGGGGCAATACATATTCCCACCGCTACTCTTGAGGGTATGTTTGAGCGAACCATCACCGTTTCAAGTGCCGGAAAAACCTTTGGTCTTACCGGATGGAAAATTGGTTGGATTTGTGCCAATGAAAAAGTCTCTCAGGCGTGTCGTCTGATTCATCAGTATGTAACCTTTGCCGTTTCGACGCCGATTCAGGAAGCCGTTGCAGATGGACTTATGAAGCTCGATGATTACCTTCCAGGTTTTGTTAGTCTGTATGAATCCAAACGAAATTTATTCTACAAGGAACTACAGGACCTTGGATTTGATTTTAAAATTCCGAAAGGAACTTATTTTATGATGGTTCCCATTCATACCAAAACCAGCGAAAAAGATGTGGCCTTTGCTCTTAAATTAATTAAAGAAAGAAAAGTTGCAACTGTTCCTCCTTCGGCGTTCTATTTAAAGTCAACCGAAGGTGAAAAGTACTTAAGGTTTTGTTTTGCTAAAAAAGATGAAACTCTAAGAGAGGCCGCTTCAAACTTAAAGGGCCTGTAACTTTATTTTTGCAGCGAGAGTCTTTCCTTCCCTGCGATACTTGACCATGATTTCGTCTCCAATCTGATGCTTATCCAAAATCTGGTAGATATCGTCCTGGGTACTCACGTCCTGTCCATCCACATTAAGGATAATATCACCCAGATACGTTCTTCCAAACTGATCCTGAGTCATGCCCTTAATTCCCGCCTTCGCGGCAGAACCCTTATCATCCACATACGAAACGATAATTCCCTTACCTTCTCCAATGATTCTTTTTCTCATTTTATCGGGGACGATGCCGATTCCAAGACCGGGCCGGATGACTTTCCCGTGCTGAATCAGTTGGGGGACGATCACTTTAATGGTGTCTGCAGGGACAGCAAAACCAAGACCGGCACTGGATCCACTTGTGGAAAAAATAACAGTGTTCATTCCAATTAACCGGCCACTGGAGTCCAGAAGTGGTCCACCAGAATTTCCCATATTAATGGCAGCATCGGTTTGAATCATGTCATTGATTTTGACTCCACCGATTCCATCGATTTTTCTCCCTAGTGCTGAAATCACTCCGGTTGTAAGAGTGTAATCAAGTCCAAAGGGAGAACCTATGGCAAATGAGTATTGCCCAACCACCAACTCCTTTGATGAGCCGAATACAATCGGTGAGAGCTTAGATGGTTTGGTCTCGAGTTTTAAAACAGCAACGTCTTTTTCAGGGGCGACTCCGATAATTTTTGCTTTGTATTGTTTTGGATCATTATGAAATGTCACAACAAATGAACTACCACCCTGGACCACGTGATAGTTAGTGATAATGTGTCCCAGGCCATCATAAACAAAGCCAGAGCCAGCACCTTGTGGGATTTCAGTTTCACCGTAAAACATATCCCGAGCGAGTCTTATATTTGAAACGTTGACTGTGCCTGGAACAGCTCGACGATAAATTTCGATAGTTTTTTCTTCAACCGGAAGCAGCTCAGACGTACTCTGCGCGTCCATACAAAATAAGCTCAACATAATGAACAAATAGGTCTTCATCTTCGACTCCTTACTTTGACTATTTTGGGATCAAATTATAGTATGATTGAATTAAACACCCAAGAGGAATTACCCCGATGACAACTGTCAGGAATCCAGCAGAAATTAAGTACTTTAATCGTATGACTGGCAACACAGAAACAGAAAAAGTTTACGGAGATTGGTTCATTAAGTTCCTTTACACCTCTGGTGCCGGGCAGAAAATTAGTCCATTTTTTACTAATAAGTATTTTAGCAAGGCCTATGGAGTTTTTCAGGATTTACCTGCGAGTCACAAAAAGGTTATACCTTTCATAGAGAAGTTTAAGATTAACATTGAGGACTACGAACCTGGAAGCAGACCATCATTGGATGCAAGAGATTCTTACCGATCATTCAATGAATTTTTTATCCGTCGATTCAAATTGGGCAAACGCACATTTGTTTCAGATCCTCATTGCATGCCCGCGTTCGCTGAAGCCCGGTATGTTGGATTTGATGCCGTTAAGGATGAGGAGCGTTATCCTGTAAAAGGACACTTCCTGCGCGCCAGTGACCTTGTTGGAAACGATCAAATTTCAAAAATTTTTGCGGGTGGTCCGCTTTTAATTGCTCGCCTTTGTCCCGTTGACTATCACCGCTATCATTATCCTGATACTGGAAAGGTTCTGGATCATTTTCGCGTTCCCGGTGCCTATGATTCCGTTAATCCCTTGGCACTCCAGTATAAGAACCAAATTTTTATTAAAAATGAACGCCATGTTTCGATTCTTCAAACCGAAAACTTTGGACGCCTCGCCTACATCGAAGTAGGGGCGATTTGCGTTGGAAAAATCGTTCAATCCCACCGCTGGAATAAACCTTTTCTAAGAGGTGAAGAAAAAGGTTATTTTCTTTTTGGTGGTTCAACTGTTGTTGTTCTTGGAGAAAAAGGTGCCTGGAAACCGTCTCAGGACATTTTGAATAACACCGAAAAAGGCATTGAAACTTATCTCCATCTTGGGGCCGAAGTTGCAGTTAAATCCTGATTTTGCAAACCACCGGAAAATGATCTGACGGATATCGACCATCAACATGCGATTTATCCAGAAAGCACTTTTCCACTGAAAGCTCCTTATCAACCAGGATCCAGTCAATCCTTGAACCATTTTGACATTCACCACTAAAGGCGTGGTGTGATGTCTCTTCAACTGAATTAAAGACTTTCCAGGTATCAACTAAGTCAGGAAAGGCTTCATTGATAATGTTTCTAACCTTACTTTGTGGAGAATCGTTGAAGTCCCCCAAGAGGATGAGTTTTGTATGCGGTTCTTTCTTTTTTTGAATTTCATTCACCAACACTTTTATCTGCTCCTCACGAGTTTCCAGCCGCATATGATCCAGGTGAGTGTTAACCAATAAGAGATTTCTGTCTGAGTTTTTTGGTTGAATCTTCATCCACGTCAGAAGGCGTGGAAAAGGGCTTCCGAAAGAGAGGCTTCCGGCAACATGGGGTGTTTCCGATAGCCATAAATCATCACTCTTAATTATTTCCCATGAATTCTTCTTAACAAAAAAAGTAGGATACATGCGCTCTTTGATCCACGAACGATGATGGTCAACAATATGATAGTCACTTAAAAGAATTCCAAAATCTTCGAGTTGACCAAAGCGCCCTTCCTGAGTGGCAATGATATCAGGCCTGTGTGCGAGGAGGATCTGTGCCAGTACAGTTCTGCGATGGGGCCAGTCATTGACCCCGTCCGCGGGATTTTCGAACCTGATATTGGAACTGATCAAACAAACTTTCATTATCCGATTATATATTTTTTATGGAATCTTCTCAACATAGCTCTCAACAATAAAACTCAATACCCCTTCAGAGCTTAAAAAAACGGGTGAGGGGATTTTCTGCAGACCCTGAGGGCAAGCAATTTGATATTCCCCCGTCGGGACATAATTATCAGGGGTATGAGGAATTAATTTCAGTTCAAGATTTCCGGGAGGCATTTCGGGCATTATTTCCCAAATTACTTCATGGCCATCTTCTTTCTGATTAAATTTATCAAAATTAAAAGGGTCAGTTGATAATTTATTCCCATTTGATAATACGGCCAAATTTGCTTTCAAAAAAGATAGATCAGGGTGTGACATTTTTTCTAATTTTATTGATCTATGATAATGAGTACAGTTATATCCAGTAGATCCCTGACTATAATTTTTTACGACACTGCCTTCAAAGAAAGTTCTCGAAATTTTCACTACAGATCGGATACGTAGAAAAACTTTTGCACCTGCCTTATTATTCAAATTTAAGGCACTTTGAGGGACGCCATTTTCACGGATCACTTCAGTTTTTTTGTATTCATATCCATTCAAATGATACTTTTTTAACTCATCCAAACTCGTTTTAACGAGAACCTTATCACCGTTGCCAAATTCCCTTGAAAACCATCGGGTATCTTTCCCGATGGTTTCAGAAAACAAGAGATCATCGTTAACTTCAGTCGATGATGCAACTTTTAGTAATTGATGAACTCCAGGGAAAGAAAGATCTTTTGAAACGTAGAGGATTCTCGCCTCGGTCCCATCATTAAAATGGACTCTATAAGTTTTTTCTCTTATGGTCGAGGAAGCATCATGCCTGAATAAGGTAGAATGCTTGAATTTATTTTTTAATAGAATATGAGAGTCCCCGTTCAAAAGATTTCGAATGTTTTCGCCTGAGATTTCAAAGTCCATTGATTGTGACCATTTACCCAGAAATATTTGCCCATTTTTTGAGTCTAAAAACACTTCATTAGCTTCCTGAGATCCAGCTTCAAATTTTAGGCTGATTGCATATTGGTGGTGAATGGGATCTATTTTTATTGGATGAATGAGTCTGATTTTTTTCCATTCGCTGAAGAAATCCTCATGCTGAAGGTGGTTTTCGTTCATGACGATGAGTTTCTTTGAGTTTTCTTTCAGATTAATTTCATTAGAAAATGGAATTTCTTTAAAGCCTTCATGATCAAATCGAATAACTCCTCTGACCTTACCGATTGAATTCGTATCTGCGATGTGCTGGTCAATAGAATTCTCCTCGTAGTTTAGAAGTTGATCTCCATCATTATCTCCAATGTCGATTCTTACGGGCTCTTCTTTTTTTCCGCATGAGATTAGAATCATTAAAATGATCCATTTCATATCATTTCCCCTCAATCATTTGTGTCATGAGTGTCTGAACATTACCCACTCCCCAGAAAACAACTTTTCGATCTTTTAAGGGAGTCGTGCTTTGGGCCTTTTTATGCGAGTCTTTGAGAAAGGAATCGAGATTTGAAAGCATTGCTAAAAATATTTTCTCATCTCTTGAATCCATGGCTATTTTTTGAAAACGAAAAATTCTTTCAGAATCCTGCTCAACGACTGCTTCCATTAATTCAAGAGATTCTACTTTTTTTGCCTCTGGTCCATTCAATTCTTCCATCATCAATGGCGAGATAGTTTCATTGATTTTATATTTTCCAGATAAAGTTTTTAAAACACCCCTGATAATTAACGCCTGAATAATGTTGAAGCAAACATTTTCATGGAGACCCGTTTGCTTTTGTATTTCGTCGTAACTTAAATGTTCTTTTCCAATACACTCAAGAACAACTCTTTCTAATGATGATAAACCTTTCATAGAAACTCCTTATGCTATATTTGCATCTTCAAAAATTGGACTAATATATGTTCTGGAAAATTTTTTGTTGAAGACCTTTCTTTCCATTTGATCTGCAATTTTTCCAATTTCCTCGCTTGTGAGATAAGATGTGGCTTCCTCAACAACATAATTCAGGCGAACTATTCCCGGGTTGTCGGCAATTTTTAGCGTGATAGCTTTTTCGATCGCCTCAAATTCACGAAGCTTCATTGGCTTGCCGTTAAAGAGTCGGAAGACGCGTGTGATTTGGATGCCGGTTCTGGCAGAAATCTCTTTCAGAGTTTCATTTGGAAAAAGAAGGCGGTAACGTTGAATTGTTTTACTTTGCAAGCTCATTTGATCTACTCCAGTTTTGTTTCAGAGTTGATCCTTTAAGCAAGACCCGTGCCAATTTTTCTTAACTCATTTTTTCGTTAAGAATCCGGTAAAAGGCAGATGTTGAAATTTTAAGCTCCTTAATACAAGCAGTGACCTTGCCGTCATATTTTTTCATTGCCTCTGCAACTGCTCTTCTTTCAATCAGGCCGATGTAGGAATTCAGTCCTTTTTCAAAGACCACTTCGGACCAATTATCATCCACGATTTTAGACTTTTCACCTTGAAACATCCTTAGAACTAATGAACTGTCTACGACTCCTGAGGCGTCTTGTGAAAATCTCTCACAGGTATTACGCAGCTCACGTATATTTCCCGGCCA
>CAXNNO010000044.1:0-10341 GCA_964203555.1 Bacteriovoracales bacterium | reverse complement strand
CGCTCTAGGAGTTTCCATTTTGTTCCTTTGACCCGGAATGGTTGATTTCTTTGTTCAAGCTTATCGGAAAATTCACATATTTCTTGAGATTAAATTTTAACGCTTCACAAGCTTAGATAAAAGATAGGCATAGATAGCCAAGGTACAAGGGAGGAAACACTAAGTCTTGAAAAAATTGACACTAAAGACTAGATTTCTAGTGTCCATGTTTCAATTCTGAAATTGGTTTTAACCTCTTTTTTAAGGAGTCTCCCTTATGGCACGTTTAGTTGGTAACCAAGCACCGTATTTTAAAGCTCAAGCTCTTGTGAATGGCGAAATCAAGGATATCTCCCTTGATGACTACAAAGGAAAATGGAAAGCACTTTTTTTCTATCCTCTAGACTTCACTTTTGTTTGTCCCACTGAAATTATTGCTTATTCTGATGCGACTGAGAAGTTTAAAGCTCTGGGATGTGAATTGATTGCCTGCTCTGTTGACTCGGCTTTCTCTCACCTGGCCTGGACAAAACAGGCGCGTTCAGAGGGCGGAATTGGAGAAGTAAAATTCCCTATTCTGGCAGACCTGGATAAGAAAATTGCTCGCGATTATGAAGTTCTTATGAACGATGCGGTGGCACTTCGTGGAACTTTCATCATTGATGACAAGAACATTATCCAACAAGCGACTGTTAATAATTTAGATGTTGGTCGTAACGTGGAGGAAACTCTTCGTCTTGTTGAGGCCTATCAGTTTGCTGCCAAATCCGGTGAGGTTTGTCCGGCCAACTGGAAAAAAGGTGCAGACACAATGAAGCCTGATACTCAGGCATCAAAGGCCTGGTTCAAAAAGAACGCCTAATACCTGACTAAAAAGTTCGGTGACAAAGAGGGGGAGCAAAAGTGCTCCCCTTTTTCTTTTTAGACGCAAATAGTCACTTTGTTATCAAGGGCTTGGACGGGTAAATTGTTCATTATTCATGTCCCGAAATCAGTAATCTTTACAAAAGCTGAAGAAGATTTTCATTAGGTCTTTTTAAATCGCCGAACCTTTTATAAAAGACGCCCACAAAAAGAATATTAAACTAAAGGCCCAAATCTTGGCCTGAAGTTTGAAACAAATTGAGACAGGTTTTGAACATGACGTTCTTAATCTTACACTGGGGATGAAATGAACGTTGTTAATTTTGGGGAATTTAAAGAACTTAAAGACATTCAAAAATGTGAAGAGAATTATACCGGCTATCTGAAAACACTGGGAAATTCCCAGCTTGAAATTGAAGTAAACGCTTTATTGGAAGAGTTTTCTGGTGATTCGTATGGACAGGATTTCTTTTCCAAGGGTCGCCTCATACTGACAGAGATTACTTCCCGCTCGAATGGTCCGGCCAGGGCCAGCTTCGAAAATTTATCCAAAGACACTTTAAAACTTCTCTAAAACATCAGGAATTTTAGTCATTCCTTTTTCATGATTCACGTCATGGGGAAAAACTTCCCATTTAATTCACGACGTCAGTTCTAACTATATGAATCCTTTTTGACAAATGGCCGGCGAGGTTATTGCTCACTGATTATGCATCATAAAAGTGGTTCATAAAAAAGAGGAGACGTTTATGGCAAATAAAATTGAGGCCGAATTCACTCAACAGCCCATCAATATCGGAATTGATGAGAAGGAAAGAAAACAAGTCTGTAAGGGACTCTCAAAACTTCTCGCCGATTCCTATCTACTTTATTTGAAAACTCAAAATTATCACTGGAATGTGACTGGAAAAATGTTTCAACCGCTCCATACGCTTTTCGAGGAACAATACACCGATATGGCCGAGGCGGTAGATGAGATAGCTGAAAGGATTCGAGCACTCGGGGAATTTGCACCGGGCTCGTTTGCATCCTTTACTAAAGTTTCGACGATAAAAGAAGAGAATGGCATTCCGGCAGCTGAGGAGATGATTCATAATCTTGTCGTTGGGAACGAAGCTGTCGTAAAAACTGCGAGAGAAATTATTAACCTCTGTGACGAAGCAGAAGATGATGTGACGACTGATCTGATGATTGAGAGAATGCAGCAACACGAGAAAAATGCCTGGATGCTGAGGTCAATGATTGCTACAAATAAAAGTCATTAATTACAGAATTTTCTAACATTATCCACCAGGCCTTCAAGATCGACAGGCTTGGTGATAACTTCTTTATAAAGATTTCTCGGAAGATCTTTTTCAACATCTTGGGGAGAAGCTGAAATCATCATGATCGGCGGAATGCTGGTAAGTGCCACTTGATTGAGTTTAAGAACAAATTCGCTGCCCTTCATTTCATCCATATAAAAGTCCAGCACGATGAGATTAGGAGGTCGCTTTGTCGACAAAAGTGAATCAAGTGCCTTAATGGGTGAGTGAAAAGATTTTATCAGAAAACCTTCCCTAGATAGTGCCCAACTCATCACTTCACGTAAATCCTCATCATCGTCAATGATGTAGACTTTCTTTCTTTTATCACTCAATGAACTGCTGCTCTCAGGGGCGAAAACTAATTGATCCGATATCACTCTGGGTACTGTCAGCTTAAATCTTGCTCCTAGTCCATTAAGATTTTCCACGCAAATCACTCCGCCGTGGGCCTCCACAATGGTTTTGCAGATGAAAAGACCGAGACCCGTTCCGCAGGAAGTTTGTGAATTACCAGTCCAGTATTTATCAAAAACTTTATGTAATTCATTCTCATCCAGACCCATTCCTGAGTCATCGACACAAAAGATGAAACCACGTTCACTTTCCTCCATCGATATCTGAATTGTTCCTCCGATTGGCGTAAACTTAACGGCGTTGTTGATCAAATTAGAAAAAACTTGAAACATCTTAGGTCTATCCATGGGTACAAGAGAACCTTCAGGAACGGCATTTGTTATTAAAATGTCCTTCTCCTGAATCAACGGACGCTGAGAATCGAGAATATCCTGAATAAATCTAAAGAAGTTAACCTGTTCTTTATGGATTTCGAAAAGTCCATTTTCAGATTTATTTTTATCCAGGAGATCCGAAATCAGATTTTTCATCCGGTCTGTGGTCCTCAGGATACGATTGGCCTGTATTTTTACCTCTTCACCTAGAAGTGATTTCCCCGCTCGATCAACCGCTCTCAGAAGCATTTGCGCCTCAAGTTGAATAGCACTGATGGGGTTTTTGATGTCGTGGGATACAATTGCAAGCATTTGTTCTTTTGCAGCAAATGCTTCATTCGCAACTTTATGCGCCATCACTTCCTTATTTTTCAGGTTATGCTCTCTTAAAATTCTTTTCACGACGGGTAAAAGTCTTTCGAGTCGATTTCTTAATACCACATCCTCGGCACCGGCCTTCATCAAATCAGCAACAACCTCTTCTCCAATTCCTTCTGAAACAAGTAAGAAAGGAAGATCCTCACAAGATTCTCTTACTAGAGAGAGGGCATCGCTGGCGGTAAATCCATTCATCCAGTAATCAGAAAAAACCATGTTCCAGCTTTGATTTTGTAGCTCTTTTTTTAGTTCCGAAATAGTAAAGACCTGTTTAAAATAAATCCTGTCATTAAACTTTTCGAGCTCTTTTTTCAACAAATGAGATTCCGAATGATCTCCATCCACACTTAATACTCTCATCGATCTTTCAAGGCTGGACATTTGGATCCCTGGGAAGTCTTTATGACTCTAATAAGTAGGCGTTCAGTGTGCTTTTAATCATGTTCTTTTTTTGAATGTCATCATTTGGTAGCTCACAACTTCTCAACCCATCACCAAAAAGTTTTCTCAATGAATGTTTTGATATTTTTTTTTGAGGTTTGATCGCCATGTTCTTTTTGATTGTTTTATGTTTTATTGACATTTTTTTCCTTAAAATATTCAAGATCTAGTGTCTCAGTTGTGCCGAATGGATAAGAGTTTCCATCTTATCAATCAAGATCATAACTTTTTCTTTATCTTTTCTTATCGCCGCTCTTTCCATTTCAAAACCAATAAATGCGATTTGTGGAACATCAAAGGTCGCTGCATTACCTTTGATCTGATGGCCAACTTTCAGTGCCAGTGAAAAGTCCTCCTGATCAAGAGTGAGTTTTACCTGCTTAACATCATCTAACCTACGGCTTAGATATCTAATTTTTAATTCAACCGGGACTTTCATAGATTAAGTTTCCTTATGAAGATTAAAATCGGCCGGATAATATTCAGTTGAGTGGTTACATGGCAATTTTCTTACCCTGAATTTTGTCTCAAGAGACTTCCATTGATTTTACCGCTAAAAAAAGACTGTGCTTTGAAGGTCACTAAACAGAATTTCAATTCCTTGAAAATTATATATTAATTGAAGCTAAAGATTTGGAATTTATAACTCTGGTCTTTGAATCAGAACACATGAGGTCCCCTCGATCTAAAGGGTGAAATTTAGATCCAGATAAGACTTCGATAATCCTGGGTCACCTGAGACCTTAGCTGGGAGATTTTTTCAGTATTTTCATAACCAAGGATCCGGGCCAGTGTTCTGACTCTGATTTTTGTTTCATCATCATTATTAAATGAGTCAATCAGAGTCTGCAAAAAGACGAGATTTGAAGAAAAAGTCAGAATAAATTCTTCTATATACTTTTTTTCCATAGGAGTTATTCGAATAAATTCCAGGCCCACTTTTGCCCGAAAAAGATTGTCCAAATTTTGCGATAATTGATCTTTTCTCACCATCTTCGCTTTTGCACGAATCACGTGGTGGGGAAATAATTCCTTTGAGAAGTTCTGCATTTTAATCAGAGAGAAGTTTTTCAAGGATGGAAGTTGAGGAATCGATATCATCAAGGGAACTTCATCTTTTTCAGGGAAACTTGGAAGTTCATCAAGGAACATACCGCCCTCAGAACTATTGAGGGCGGTTGCTTTTAATACAGATGGACCAGCGGCGAAGAGAATGGCCTCCTTAAAAGGAGCTCGCAAAAATCTTCGCTGATAAGTCTTTATCATAGCAGTTTAGAGGCGATCTCGGATAAAGGAGACCGTTCACCCACTGATAGCTTAACGTGAGCGACAATGTCCTCACCTTTAAGTTTATCGATGGTGTATACCAAGCCATTATTCAGTGAATCCAGATAAGGGTTATCAATCTGTTCAGAGTCACCCGTTAAAACGATTTTTGTACCTTCTCCGGCCCTCGTGATAATCGTTTTAATTTCATGTGGAGTAAGATTTTGGGACTCATCCACAATCATGAACTGCTGAGGCAGAGATCGACCTCTGATATAAGTCAAGGGCTCCACATGGAGAAGGCCCTGATTGATAAGCTCATCCCATGTCGTCATTTCATTGCGAGCACGCTGATTTCCAAAAAGAAAATCAATATTATCGAAAATGGGCTGCATCCATGGGCCAAGTTTTTCATTGATATCCCCGGGCAGAAATCCAAGGTCACGGCCCATTGGAACAATCGGTCTGGAAACGAGAACTCGGGAGTAATTTTGTTTTGTAATGGCACACTCAAGTCCGGCAGCAATCGCCAGAAGCGTCTTACCCGTTCCCGCCTTACCAACAAGAGAAACAAGGTTGATTTCATTATTAAGTAAGGCATCCAAAGCAAACTGTTGCTCAATATTTTTCGGATGAATACCCCACACACCTTCCTTGGGCTTTATTAATGGAACAATACCGCCTTTTTTCAAGTGATAACGTCCAAGAACTTTTTTAAAGGGATTGTTTCGATCTACGAGGACAAGGTATTCATTTGGATAAAGTCCATGAATATCACCCGGCTCTAGACGCAAAAATCGCTCTTTTTCAAATTCTTCAATTCGGGCCAGATCAAATGGAATATTACGCTGGCCGGAGTAAAGCTCGTCAACCGTGACATCGGTTGTCTCATAATCTTCAGCGTGAATGTTGACAGCATCTGATTTGATTCGAAGATTAATGTCTTTAGTGATGAGAATGACATTTTCCCCACCCTCTTTGAGATTCAGGGCGGATGCAAGAATGATGTTGTCATTCAGATCCAGCTTTAAACCTGCTCCGGCAGGACCTTTGTACTCTTTGGTTACACTTACCTGGAGTGTTCCTCCATTTTCAAGCTTGATGCCCTTGAAAAGAGAACCCTCGCTTCTGAAACCATCGATCAGGCGAGAAAAGTACCTGGCATTCCGACCATTTTCGTTTTGATCCTTCTTAAATCTGTCGAGTTCTTCAATCACAGTAAGTGGAATAAAGACTTTGTTGTTTGGCCCAAATTTATTAATGGCAAGGGGATCAAGTAACAGGACGTTTGTGTCCAAGATGAACGTTTTATTCAAAATAATCCTCCAATCCGTGGGGGGGTGTGTGCGTGGCTCTAGGATAAAAAATTAGGCGTCGAATGAAAAGTCAAATAAGGATAAGTAGATAACAAATCGTCGGCTTTTGAGTTGTTGATACCTGGATCCAAGCTCAATATCATAAAGACCTGCAGTAAATGTCATAATCATGAGATCCAGAGTGGCCCCAAAACTGTAATAACCACTGTTCACTCCTCCCAGGAGCTTCAGCCCTGGAATACCAACTTCAGCTCCTAATCGGATGCGTTTACCGAAATCAATCTGCTCATTCAGGCCCCTGACGTCGGCCGAGAGTATGTAGTGAAAAAATTTGAAATCTTGTCCAGCGGCCATTCCCAAGTTTATCTGATCTTTAATGTCGGTTACTTGAAGATCATCTGGATGACTTTCCTCCGTAAAATCCGTCCCAGTAATGTCGAGGGCCGCAAGACCCACAACAAACTGTGAATTTCCCTGACGATTGATGTGCTCAACCCCGGCGTCAAAACCATAACCTATTCCTTTCACATTTCCCAAAGACTTCACAAGATCATTCAATTCACTCTGACCAAGAGCACCGGTTAGAACCGGGCCACTAAGGGCGATCGTATCCCTGACACCGGTTCGCTCGAGATATTTAGCACTTATGCCTAGTGAGGTTTGTGCACCCGTTAAAGATTTGCGTCCAATCCTTGAAGGCCCCAGAGGTATGCCTACTCCTATCAAAACACCTTTATCCGAGTGAACATCAAGATCCAGCATGGGGTGGGCCTTATTTCTAAGAAGAATGTCGTAACTTTCTGAGGCAAGAAAAGTTACACCGACATTAAACATTTTAAAGCCCGGAGCGAATCCGACAGATGCGTGGGCAGGGTAATCCAGGAGAACATCGGCCACGCCGGATGGTTCAGAGGGAAAATTCTGAAATCGCTCGATATCACTCAAAAGATTTGAACCACTGAATTGGGGATTAAAGGGAGTGAGTGAAAAATCCGCCTTATGACGGGCCAGAGAGGCCGGATTATAGAAGAGTGTGAATTCATCATCATTAACCGCGGTGAAAGCATCTCCCATTAAAAGAGCTTTAGGTGAACGAAGAGTATAAGGATAATCAAACGAGTGGGCATAATTTGTAACAATGAGGAGGGGGAAAATAAATAACCACCTCATAGTAATCCCGACTCATATATCAAAGAATAAAAATACTCCATGTCATCGAGATTGGTGCTGGTATTCATAGACGTCTCACATTCACTTTGAGATGTCTGTGTGATCAAAGCTCCCAGTCCTGCCACGGTTGCAGTAGTTCTGATGGTTTCAATTTGTGTGGACATGGCTTCCAGAACATTAAGTTCAGAGCTCGCTGAAAGATCGAGCTCATCCAGGATATCGAAGATGTTCGTCAATAAAACAAGACCCTCACATAAAAGGCGTTTCCCATCGGAAGTGGAGCGATCCAGAGAAGGATGACCTCCATTCACCACCGTACAGCTTCCACCGGCCCCGGCCGGGGAAGTGATGAGGGTCACAGCACGGGTGTCTGTGTAATTCATTAAACAGGAATTATCCGGAGAATTTGCACCCGCACCCTTAACACCAGAGGCATCAACGTTGCCGTAAAGATTCAAAAATTTTCCAAGATTGATGAGGTTCAGAATCAGGGCCTGAACACCCATGTCCCCTGCTTTTCTCGGGCCAAATTTATCAACTCTTGCTGTGTGCGAGGGAGCGCCGGAGGTTGACCCCACTAAAATATTAATGCCTGCCTTGATGGCCGAATACTCATCTGAGTCGACGGTACTCTCATCTGATAAACTCATCGTCACAAGAGATGTTAAAATAGTTTCAATTGAAGTCGTGTTAAGAACTGCAAGATCTGTAGTGAGGAAAGCAACTTCGTTTAGACCGGCCTTACACGAGTAGGCGCTCGCCAGGACTTGAAGATAAATGGCGTTGCCTGACTGATAACCGGCATCTTCGAGAACATCAATGGCCTGACTGCATTTATCATCAGACAGATATGTAAGAGCGAGATCAATGGACGAGGCAGTTTTTTCAGCTGAATCCTGGGCACAGCCGGCGTACAAAGAAAGGATAAAAATCACCAATAATTTTTTCAACAATTCCCTCCGTAATCGATTATAGACCACAGAAGGAAAACTTTGAATGCGGGTGAATTCTTCCTTTAAACCTTATTTAAATACTTGACTATTTTCATCACGGCTTCCTGAAAGGGAACTTCCTCAATCACAAGAGAAATTCTTGCCGTGTTTGGCATTCCAAAATCACTCCCCGGAACGACCGTAATGCCTTCGGATTCTAAAAGCTCATCCGTAATAATGTAAGCATGATCACCCTCGGACCCGAAGCGCTGAAACATCGGAGTCCGTGAAAAATCAAGCATGAAGTAAAAAGCGGAGGTACTTTGATACCAACAATGACCTAAATTAGCTTCACGAAATTTTTCCCGCAAAGTTGCTGCATTTTGTCTGATGTGATTTTTTACCGGTGTGAGGAAAGTTTCGATATGTTGAAAATCAAAATCCAGCAGCGCTCTTTGAATAAGTGAATTGGGGCCGGAAGTTGTCTGGCCTTGAATTCTTGCCATCGCCGAAACGACATTTTCAGGAGCGATTGTCCACCCCAGTCGAAGTCCAGTTGAGGCCAGAGTTTTTGAAATGGCATGAACAACCACTGTCCTCTTCATTAGGGAGTGATCCAACTGATAAAAATAGGTCGGCTTAGGATCAAAGTAAGTAATGTCGGAATAAACCTCATCTGAGATGACGATGATTTCAGGATATTCTTTCAGAAAATCTGCAAAGTCTCTCATCCAGGCCTCTGAATAATGAACACCTGCAGGGTTATTAGGACTATTTAAAATGATGACTTTTGTCAAAGGAGTCATTGCCTTGTGAAGATCTTCTATTGCCGGAACAAAGGCATCAAAGACATTAGATTTTACAATTGTAGGAACTCCTCCCCAGAATTTGATCATCTCGGGATAAGAAACCCAATAAGGGGCGAGCAACATAACTTCATCGCCCGGATCGACAAGTGCTCCGATGACATTATAAAGGGAATGCTTGGATCCATTACTTAAAATGATATCCCAGTCAGACTCAAAAAGCTCTTCCGGCATTTTTCTCGTGCTGATGAATTGCTTCATGAGCTTTTTTCGAAGAGCGGGAAATCCAGCGGACGGAGAATACTGGTAGCTTTTTAAAAAATTCAACTGATGGTGAATTTTATCAATAAATTCAGCATTTGGTTTTATCGGCAACTGTCCGCCGGATAGGTTATAAATAACCTTTCCTTCATCAGTCAGCTGAATTGCTTTTTCATTAAGCTTCATCGTAATGCTATCGTGAATACCCTTGACTCTCGAACTAAGTAGCATAGTCAGTGTCCTAATCTTTTATCTTTTTCAACTCTTCATGAACCAATGGAGGAACAAATGCTGTGACATCACCATTGTGAAGATAAACCTCTTTTACAAGTGAACTTGAAATATAATAAAGCTTTTCGCTGGTCATAAGAAAAACGGTGTCACAGTCTGGATTAATTTTTCTGTTCATGGATGCCATCTGGAACTCTATTTCAAAATCTCCTGTTGGACGCAGTCCTCGGACGATAGAGCTTATTTTGTTTTGACGAGCATATTCTACGATTAATCCCGTCCAGCTTTCCACTTTGACCTTAGGCTCATGGGCAAATAATTGTTTCAAGACACTGACTCTTTGCTCGGTGGACATGAAGGATTTCTTAGTGGGAGAAACTGCCACCAAGACGATCAGTTCATCAAAAATATTAATCGCCCGCTGAACAATATCCAGATGCCCGTTAGTAAATGGATCAAATGTTCCGGCGTAGAGAGCACGTTTTTTTTCCAAGAGGAAGTCCTTATGGGGAATTAAACAATCACTTCAATTTTATACTAATTTTCCAACAACGACAAAATGATCTCCTTGTTCCACGGTTTTAGTAACCGAGTGGAATGCACTGGAAAGATCTGCGAGGGAGGGGCCGGACAGTCTGTCGGACTCAAGCCACAATTCACCT
>CAXNNO010000043.1:0-10511 GCA_964203555.1 Bacteriovoracales bacterium | reverse complement strand
AAAAGATGGAAAAAAATTGAATGTGGTGAACTGGGAGTCAAACATCTCTCGAGTGATCGAATTCTCCCCGCCGGCATTTTTGTCACCGCTAAAAGCTATCAGGATCAGGCACTCACAAAAGTCTAAGATCCTTGTCTGAACCATTCACTTAAAATGGCCGCTGTTGCATTGGAGACATTCAAACTCTCCACCTCACCTGTTCCCGGGATCGATACAAAGTGCTGCATTTTCTTCTTCAGTTTATCAGAGAGTCCCTGTCTTTCAGCGCCTAGAAAGAGAAGAGTTTTTTCCGGAAAAGTTGTGAGATAAAGTGACTGACCGCCGTGGCTTGAGGTGGCGAATGTTTGAAATTCTGCCCTTGCCCCTTGATCTAAAACAAAGCTCCAATCAGTGACCTGGAGAGCAGGAACTGTTTCAGCACCACCCTCAGCAGTCCTGATGGCCGCCGCGGAATTGGCCACCGGAACCTTGGCCTGGTACAAAATAGCGGTGACTCCAAAATGGGCCGCCGATCTCATAATGGCACCCAGATTATGAGGATTTTCGACCTCTTCGAGACAGAGAATAAGAGAACGATTGGTCTCACTGAATAAATCTTTCAACTCGGGAAGCTTCTTATTTTTTATAATAAGACAGATATTTTCATGATGAGTTGCTCTGGTAATTGAGTCAATCTCTTCCTTCTCAACCACGTGATAGGCAAGCTTTTGATCGGCGAGATATTTTACTAACGCCTTAAATTCAAAGATACCATCTCGGGTCACATAGGCCCGAATCACGTCCTCGGGGCGTTTTTCAAAAATTTTAAGGCAGGCATGTCGTCCGTAGACCCTGGTTTCCAGGTTTTTTTTAGTCTCTTTCATACGAAGGCTTTTAACACAAGGGAAGTTTAGTGTATAGATCTCTCATGACAGTCTATACAGGTTACCTGGCCATTCATCAATTTGAAAAAGAACTCGAGCGAGAACTAGAAATTCGGGGACTTAAAGTCTCCCTCAAAAAGGATCGTTTGTACCTAGTTGAGGGGAATCATCCCCAGATGATTTGGGCCCAGGTCACGGGCCATGAGATGGAATTTCACAGCATTCAATCCATTTCGGATGGAGCGAGAAAACTTAAGGCCATGGGCAGGAATTGGGGTCTTTTTACTGTTGGAAATCATCGGCGTGCGGAACTGATTCAGTCAGAGCTCCCTAAGGTCAATAAAAAACCTATTCCCTTTCGCCATCCCCTGCCTACTCTTCCCATGGGTTTTTGGACCCTGTGGGAACAGGATCAAATACTTACCACTCAGAAAACCTCGTCGCCATTTCCTTTAGGAGAAATGGAATTTCAAGAAGACAAGATCATGCCACCATCCCGCGCCTATCTTAAACTGTGGGAGTTTTTTTCAACCTTTGCACCGGAACAAATCAATGGCGGAGCGGCCATTGACGTGGGATCTTGCCCAGGGGGCTGGACCTGGGTGCTTCGAACGCTTGCCTTTGATAAAATTTATTCCGTCGATAAGGCCCCTATCGAAAAGCGAATTATGGATTTGGGACAAATTGAATTCCGTAAGGAAAGTGCATTTGGCCTTGATCCCCAGCAGTTTGGAGAAATCGACTGGTTTTGTTCAGATATTATTTGCTATCCGGAGCGACTCTTAAATCTCATCAACCGATTCCGTGCTGCGGGCACGGTCAAAAACTTTGTCTGCACCATTAAGTATCAGGCCGAGACTGATTGGGAGAACACTCTGAAGTTCCTCGAAATTCCCGGGTCCAGGATTGTCCATCTTCACCACAATAAACATGAAGTAACATGGTTTCTCAAAGGGGCCAATCAATGAAATATTTTAACTTCGAGCGGGCCTTAAGAATTAAGTTAACCCGAGACCTGACCAAGCATGTGAAAAGAGGAAACCCGTGGATTTTTTCAGATGCCGTGGAAAAGATCAAGGCCCCCGAGGGGTCTTACGCCATTTTGGTCAGTCATAAAAACGAAGTCGTGGCCCATGGTTTTTATTCGCCGAATATTAATCTTGCATTCAGGGTTTTAAACCTTGGAGACAGAAAATTTAACGACCACGAAGTGGAAAAAAGACTAAATCGTGCCCTCAGCAATAAAAAACATCTTTTAAACACTGAAAATAAATGTTTTCGTTTTCTTAATGGAGAAGGCGATGAATTACCCGGAGTCGTGGCGGATTACTACGATGGTGTCATGGTATTAAAACTCGACGGTACCGCCTCGGAAGCCTTTTGGAATAAAGAGGCCCTGGCAGAGTTCTTCATGGCCTGTAAAGAAATTCCAGTCAGGTGCGTTTACTTTAAGCGCAAGAACCGCGAGGAAGAAAAAGGAATGATTCTCAGCGGGGAATGTAACAATCTCACTAATCTTGAATTCCTCGAGCATGGAGTAAAATTTCGAACCAACATCATTGATGCTGCAAAAACAGGATTTTTTCTTGATCAGCGTGAGAATAGAAATTTTATCAGATCAGTCTCCAAAGATAAATCAGTCTTAAATCTCTTTGGTTATACCGGAGGTTTTTCGGTTTACGCCGGTCTTGGTGGTGCTCATAAAGTGACAACGGTCGATATTGCACCCAATGCCATTAAGGGTGCCGAAATCAATTGGGAGATCAATCATCTTTCTTCTGAAAAGCACGATGCCGTTTGCGTCGATGCATTTGAATTTGTTGCGGATGCCTATAAGGAAAAAAAATCATGGGACATCGTCATTACTGATCCTCCAAGCTTTGCTCCGAATCATAAATCTGTAGAAACGGCACAGGAGGCATATACGAAGATATTCGCTGATTCCTTACGGCTCGTGAAGGATGGCGGATTTTTTGCGGCCTCAAGTTGTTCTGGTCATATCCATTTTGAAAATTTTCTTGAGATTGTTCAGGAGGCCCTGACTAAATCCCGAAGACGAGGAAAAGTCATTCTCATCAAAGGCCAGCCTGAAGATCATCCCTTTCCCTTCGCTTTGCAGGAAATGCGCTATCTTAAGTTTGTCTACTTGCAGGTTTTTCAGGATTAATTAAGAAACCAATCAGTTTACTCCAGTGGTAATGAAACTCTCCATTTGAAAATTGGAGAAACCATTGAAAGCTCTTTTCCTGATCACAGTATTTGTCCTTATGATTTTAACTGTGAAGGCCCAAAGAAGCTTTTCCCAGTACACCTGTGAGGTCGTGCACCAGCACTCACAAACGGCTTTTTATTTAAATCTTTCTGAATCACGTCAGGTTGAAATTGGAACCTGGAAAATCATGGCCGGATTAAATCGTCTCAATCACGGTGTTGAAGTCTCATTGAAAAGAATCGTCAACATCATTGATGCCACTTATCAGAAAGAAGAAAAAAGAATTTATCCCCTCAGTGCCCGAACCTTACCGGTAAGTCTTCAACACTCCTTCGGAGGAAAAACGGACGTATTTAATATGACCTGCTACCCAAGAGATCCCTGGTATAAGTGAAACTTCTTATTTTAAACCAGATGATTTGGGCCAGCATCGCCACGACCACCCAAGTGAGGTGATAGGAAAGTGTTTCAGGGGGAAGATTCATGCCCCGGTTGGCCAACATCAGGAGGGCCCAAGAAATGGTTGGAAGAAAAATCAGAGAGTATTTAAAACGCCTCCAGACCCACCACAGCTCTTCTCCTTTCATTCCTAAAAAAGAGATCACCATGCCGCTTGAAAGAAACAAGGCACCACAAAAAGCAGCACAGGCCCAATCACCAATCATTCTAAAATGGTGGGTGATGCCATGACCATTGATCAGTCCAAGTCCAAATTGGGGACAAATAGACATAGAAAAAAGCGCACCAATCAGATAATGACCCAGGAACCTGAGGATAATAGCTTTCGTGTGAAAGCTTAGAGCAATGTCCCTTTTAACCGACGCCTTAAGAATCGCTGGCGGGGCCTCGTGATGAATTAAAAAATCTAAAAATTCTTTATGCCTCATGATTGTTCCTCAAACTCCTTAGGGCACGGGACAGACGTTGGCGAAGGTTCGTTTGTGACAAACCAGTCTGACCTTCGAGTTCTTCATAACTTATTCCTTCCAGATAGTAACTTTTGACCAGCTGACGAGTCTCTGGAGGAAGATTATCCAGCACTTCGTCCAGATCAATCGAGGATTCTTCCTTCGAGTAAAGTTTTTCGATCAATTGATCTTTTGATTCATTTAAAATTTTCCGTCCTAAAAATCGGTACTCATCAACCAGAAGATGCCTGATCATGACAAAAAACCAGGGAGCAAAAGGCTGATCTTTATAAATGTCTCGTTTTTCATGCAACTGGCGCCAGACTTTTTGGTAAAGATCGTCTCTTTCTGATTGGCGCATTCTTCTACTAATAAATGAATAGACCAAGGGGGAGTACTTCTCATAGAGATGGCCGAAGGCTTCCTCGCTTCCCAATTGATATTCCCTCATCCACTCTTCATCACTTTTCATGGAAGAAGATCCTCTCACATGAGGTGAGGAAGAATAAAGGCATAAAAAGAGCCGATCAAGTTAATCACCAAGGTGATGACGAAGATTGGCCTAGACCATCTTTTAGTTGCTTCGCAATCTTTTGTTTTTTCAATCGGGCAGGACTTATTTTCAGAGTATTTTTGTCCCAAATAGGAAAATCCCAACATAAAAAAACTCGTGCCAAAGACGAGACCCTTATTATCAGATAACCAGATAAACTCTGGAAATTTTGCCAGAAACCCCGCAAGGCCCGCACCAAGACCCAAGAGCACCAAAGTTGAAGGAATCGCGCAACACATCAGGGTGCCGAGAGAACTGAAAAGAGACAAGTAACTGATCAGTCTACTTTCTTTCAATGCTTGCCACATTGTAACCTGCTTCTGTGATGAGTTTTGTGATGGTCTCATCACCGATATTTTTTCCATCATGAGTTTCAATTATTACTAGTTTTTTCTCCATATCAACCTTGAGTGTTCTGATAGAGTTCTCAGAGGAGAATTTTTTCTGAATCCCCTGGGCACACATAGAGCAAACCATACCGCTGACTTTTATCGTGACGGCCCCCGCAAAAGAGCTCAGTGGTAAAGCGAGACTTAACAAGAGAAGTAACTTTTTCACAAAACGCTCCTTAATAGTGAACCATGAGATTTATCATCCAGTCTCCCTGAGTGCTTGAACCTATTTCCCACAGTGAATTATGATAAAAAAAACGCATCATCGGAGTGATGGTCAATTTTTGATTGACGTTATTGATTATCATCGCCTGAATCATGAACCATGTTTGAAGTTCTTCAAAGGAGGCTTCCTTGGGTGCAAAACCCAGGCGCATCTGTCCAAAATAAACGTCCTGGAACTGGAGATATTTGACAGAAGAATAGAGCTTACGTGTCTCCCAATCGGCCTCTGCGCCAAGTAACCAAGTGCCTCGGGTACTCTTGGTTTCAAACTCCTGGTCCTCAATACCAAGCCCGCCATGAAGATAAACATTGGATTGATAGTCTTCCCCATTGGCCCTCCATAAAAGATGGTTAAGCTTCAGAAGACCCAACTCGTTGTTTATTTCATTCTTCGTTAGTCTCCAGTGTTCAACACCTAAGGCGAGCCTTTGGTTGAGAGAGTACATAACATAGTTATTGGAATAGTCAGGCATATTCGAAGAGCTCAATGACCAGCCACCCTTGTAGATCACGGGGTGAGCACTTAAATTGAAGCTCATAAGAAAAATGAGTGGAATAAATTTTTTCATAATCATAGAGACGATTCTCAAAGTGAATTTGTGACAAGAAGGTTTTAGTTATCGGAATTTGTTATTTTTTTAAAATTGAGCCATATCTGAGATTTAAGAAATTCCGGATCCATTTGAAGATGATGGGATGCCCTGAGGTAAATTTCGTGAATATCCAGATGCTTTTGGTCGTCCGTTTCAAGAAATATTTTATCCAGGGGCACCAAAGGCAGAAGTTCCCTAATTGTTGGAGAGTTATCGATAGAAAGACCAAAAGAGAAATAGCATTCTGGATGGAGCTTCAAGAGATCCCTTACAAGAGTTTGATTGCCCCTAAAATCATGGAAGATCCATGGAGAGTTTGGTTTTTGTTCCTTAAGGATATGCAAAAAATCTGAACCGGCCTTCACACTGTGAATAATCAGAGGAAGATTGTGCTGTTCGGACAATTCCATGTGCCAGGAAAAAAGCTCCCTCTGCTGATCCAGCAGTTCCGGATAACCTCGATCAATGCCGGTTTCACCAATCGCCCATAGTTTTTTTTTCTGAGCAAGTACTGTGATGTGGGCCTTTAATGCCTTTAACTGCTCTGAATCTAAATCCTCAAGCCACCAGGGGTGAATTCCGGCCGTAGCATATTCCTTTGGGCATCTTTCTTGGAGAATTTCCTGGGTTGAAAGACAAGCAACATTTACTGAAGAAGGGTAACTCTCTCTTCTGTGAGTGTGAATATCTAGATACGGAAGTGACTCCAAAATTAGTGGCAATAAATAGAGTGAGAAATATTCATAACTCTATCGCCCATCATTTGAGGGTAATAATTTCTATAAGTCACTAAGCGAGACGGGATCGTATTAAAGTAATGAAAAGATTGGCGATATCCGTTCCGTGTCCTAAGGACAAGAAGTCCGGAACAAGTCACAGATCGGTCAGTGTGATTACGAATGGTCAGCTGGACATTGGAACCAAAGTTATAAATTTGAGGAAAAACAGTTGTATCCTTTGCCGCATACGCCGAGAAAGAAAGGGCAAGCGTTATGAGAAGAATAATATTTTTCATGGAAACTCCTTTTCTTTTTATTAAACCAGTGGAAAATTGATCAGTCTACAACACAAAGTTATGCATGGAGCCAATAGATGTTTTCCCCTGAAATTGAAAAATATTGCATTGATCACTCAACAAGACCTGGGGAAATTCCTTTTGAGCTCGCAAAACAAACTCGTGCCGAGGTCTCTGGCAGTCATATGTTAATCGGAGAAATGGAGGCCTCAGTCCTCACCTTTTTAATTAAATTAGGTAAAGTAAAAAAAATTCTCGAACTGGGAACTTACACAGGATATTCAGCCCTGGCCATGGCCGAACAGTTACCCGAGGACGGACAGGTCATAACTGTCGATATTAATCCTCATACAACGGCGATCGCTAGAAAATATTGGGATCAGTCTCCTCATGGAAAAAAGATAACCCAGATTTTAAAACCGGGACTCGAAGCTCTGAAGGATATAAAGGAAAAATTTGATTTTATTTTTATCGATGCCGATAAAAATAATTATTCAAACTATCTGGATTGGGCCCTGAACCACTTAAACGAGAACGGATTTATCGTTGTCGATAATACTCTCTGGCATGGTAAGGTCTTATCCCCTGGGCTCGACAAGCAAACTGATTCTATTATTGAGCACAACAAAAAGGCCCGTGACCTTGTTGGTTACACCAAAGTACTCCTTCCAATCAGGGATGGGATGTTTTTAATTCAGAAAGGCTAAGGGGATTCAGTTGCAGGTGCAGATGTGGGAAACTCGTTTTTCACATTCCGAGAATTTTCTTCCATTCTCTGTTGCTGATAGGCCCCTTGAGCATCAGCACCTGAGTCCCACTCATTTCGAGTATCGATAGTGCAGCCGAATAGAAATAAAGTGCAGCAAATGATTGCACGTTTCATACTCATATTTTAATAAAGAAAATGGACTTCGCTTCTAAATTCCTGATGAAGCATCACACACGCACTTAATGAGTCGGCCTTGCGCCTGAAGAAATACTCAATTTCATCGGAGATGAATTTGCAAACGAGATTTACCCCAGTTAAATGAAATCCTCAAAAGGAGGCGTTCATGAAATTAACCGAATTCATGATCATCATAATAGCTGCCTTGATTTTCTTGGTTCCGACGATGAAAAAGGAAAAATCCTATCAGGAAAGGGAGACACAGGAAGAAGAAACTATTCTAGAACAAAAAGATAAAACGAAATATCAAACTATTAAAATTAAGTATGTGGCACAAACTCCCAATGAAGAACCCATCATTGACATTATCTGGATCAAGAAGGCCGCCCAGAAGGCCTCAGAGGCAGGAATTCCTTACTTCAATATCCTTGACCAACATATTTCTAAAAGGTTTGTCAGGAGGTACAACATGGAACTATCCACAATCGAAGGAGTCATTCAGTTGGACAATGATCCGATGGAAGCGGAATATGACGCTCAGGAGATAGAAAATTTAATTCTCTCAAATGCCCCCTCGTTTTAATCCGCATGCCGCAATGAGAGGAAATTCTAAAAAAAGATTATCTTAAATAGTCATGAGTCATTGCCTCGAGCTAACTTGGTTAACCTTAAAGAGGTGAACACATGCTCAAGACAATGGTGCAAATGGGAATGATGATTTCTCTTCCATCAATCGCCTCTACGCTTACACTTAATATGGGATGGAGTGATGATTCTTCGCCAGACATCATGGCCCATTATTATAACAGTCAATTTAGCGAGTTGCCAAAGTCAGGAAAAGTTTCAGAATCCACAAAATACTGGTCCGGGGATTACTGGCCCTTGAAAAAAGGAAACATCAATTTCCGATGGTATGCAAAAAAAAAATCAGGATACAGTTATCATTCCCCCACATTTGAAGAGGCGAGAAAGATGAGGATCCCCGAACTCGCACAACTTTCGCCGTCTGAAAAATATGACCTCTACACTGGAAGCTATGACTATCCCCTTAAAGAGGAAGTTAATAAAATGGCAAATCCCCTCGCCCTTTACTGGGAAGGAATTTGTCATGGATGGGCACCAGCAAGTGTTAACCATACAGAACCAACACCCAAACTGGTCAAAAATCCGGATGGCATTGAAATCCCTTTTGGATCCACTGACATCAAGGCATTACTGAGCTACTACTACGCCTATGAACACACCCCGACTGATACCAGTCAAATGGGTAAGCGCTGCTTTGCGGCCCCCAAAAAAAATAAGCGTAAGGAGTGTCATGACGATTTGAATGCCGGAGCATTTCATATTGTGCTTACAAATAAAATCGGGATAGAGAAAAAAGGCATCATTGCCGACCTCGAGAGATTCAAAGAGGTCTGGAATCACCCCATCGTCTCCTATGATTCAATCGTTTTATGGGAAAATGCACCAAGAAAAGATGCTGCTCCAAAAACGGTAAACTCAATCAGTATTCAAACTACGGTTGAGTATGTCGATGAAAATGGTTACGACTGGCATCCAGTGATTGGAAGCTCGAAGCAAATAACGGATAAATTGATCTATCAGTATGAATTAGACATCGACGAAGAGGGTAAAATTATCGGAGGGAGATGGGTGTCCTGGAAAAGACCTGATTTCTTGTGGCTTGTGAAAAAACCCAGAAGCTTTGAAGGTAGGTTATCCAGACTTAATGACTTACTATAAATCGAAAGATGATGAAAGCGAATGAAGGGGAATCGAGTATTGAATTCCCCTTCAACTCAGTTAAAGATTTATGGTGATTCTACTTCCATCAAGATTTTTCTCAACTTCAAAATCAACTTTATCGTTTGAGATGAAAGACGAAGAAGATTCACAATCGTCGCCCATGTCATAAATATCAATCTTCAGATCCCCTCGCTTAGGAACGAAGAAATTTTCCAGATGAAGCACTTCAGAATCAAAAGAGCGGTCAATGAAATACTTTTGCTTGGACACGCATTCATTGACCACAGTCGACCCATTGATATCCACCTTAGATTTTGCAGGAAAGGATTGTCCTCTTAAAGTGATCTTCCAGTTGATGCTTGAAAGGCAGTCAATCTCGGAACAACTGGAGTTGACGTCCTGGGAGGAACTGTCCTTGTTGTCCTTGTTGGCCTTTCCGCAACCGACAAAAGAAAAAATGAATAAGACACTAAGAAAAAGATGAAGCTTTGATTGTGTACGCATAACTAAAAAACCTCTTTTAAAAGTTTACTAAACGAGATGGGATTATTTCCAAAAAGCTTGAGTTGAAAAGTCTTATTAATCTGGAGACGATGGATGATGGATCGTGCCAACGCTTGAAGTTAGTCCTCTAATATCAATGGAGTCTCAAAATAATCTTGAGAAAAAAAAAGTGAAATCAAAATTATATCATAAGGTGAAAACACGGCGAATGACACTTATCTAAGCTTTTCAATCATTTCCCTGAAATTGAAAGTCAGAGCATCTCGAAGGGTGAAAGGAATATGAAGGTCAATGAAATCATCACGTTTTTTTGATTTGTCTGCAGGATATTTCTTTGACTCAAATGGAGAACGAGGGAAAAATGATCTTTTTTTATCATCCCTCAAATTTATCTCTTTTATTGAAGAAGTGATGAATCCATCAATCTGACTATCGTGGGATTCGGCGATAATTTTTGCGTTAAAATGAGTCTCGGAGATTTCAAAAGGAAATTTATCACCGGCCAGTTTGTCTAAAACAGGAAAATTGATTGCATTCATTTTACCGTTAATAATCCAGTGAATGGAACTATCGACGATTTTAGTCTTGCCTGACATATCGATAGTTCCTCCTTC
>CAXNNO010000042.1:0-10576 GCA_964203555.1 Bacteriovoracales bacterium | reverse complement strand
ACGACAACGCACGGCTTCCTTCCTTCGATTTCGGTTATTTTTTTGATTCCCATCTCTATGGAATCAATAACCTCTGCCTCTGCTAGGGCATTTTTTCGATCCGGATTGTAAATAAGTCCGGAATCTGATTCCCAAAATCCCAGAATCTTGTTCACCATCGCCTGTTGATTCTTGATCGGAGTTATCAAAAAGTATCGTTTAAAGCCAAAGGTTCTGGCAGACCTGGCAATATCATGAATATCCAGATTGGTGACGGATGTCGTGATTTCTGGCCCATCTTTGGACCTTATCGGACCGTGGACTAAACCTATGTAACAAGGAACGGGAAAAGGCATATTGATCCATTTGAAATGATGAAGCTTTTGAATAGCTTGAGAGTCAGGAAAATGTCTAGCAAAATCAACCTGATTACACTTCCCATTGGGAGTATAATCAGTTACAAAAAGAACCTTTAAACCAAAATCTTTCCAAGAGAGTTCGTGACCCCTGAAAGGTCCAATTTAATTATGGAAACTAACCCATTAAATTTTCGCGCGAATGAGCTTTTTCTTATTGCTGGTCCCTGTGCCGTCGAGTCAGAAAATCAAATTCGTTCGATCCTTGAAAATGAAAATCGACCTCGATTAATCCGGGGTGGAATCCATAAAATGAGGACGAATGCCAAATCTTTTCAGGGCATGGGTGAAGAGGGTTTAGAAATAATCAAAAAACTCAAACAAGAAACCCATTTCGATTTTATTACCGAAGTGACTGATATCCGTCAGATTGAAACTTTATTACCAACAACTTCGGTTTTTCAGATCGGCGCCCGAAATATGTACAACTATGAACTTCTTAAGGAAGTCTCCCGCTACAACAGGCCCGTGATTTTAAAGAGGGCATTTTCTGCCACCATTTCTGAGTGGCTGGGAGCGGCTGAGTATCTCTTTAACCTGGGAGAGAAAAATATTATTCTTTGTGAGCGAGGAGTACGTTCTTTTGACAACAAGTTAAGAAATCTTTTAGATCTCGGCTCAGTCATTTACCTCAAAAAAAATACTCCGTTTAAAATCATTGTGGATCCATCTCATAGCATGGGTCTAACCCCCTACGTCGCCGACGCGGCCTACGCAGCAGTGGCCGCTGGAGCTGATGGTCTCATTGTTGAGGTCCATCCAGAACCGGCCTGCGCTCTATCAGATGGTCAACAGGCATTAAATATTCCCCAATTTAATGAAATGGTCGCAAAACTAAGAAAACTCGCACCTGTGTTTGAAAAAGAATTAAGGATGTAATGTATGGCCAAAGCCGATTTTGTGCGGGTGATGTTTAACGATATCGCTCATAAGTACGATCTTTTGAATGATGTCCTATCCCTTGGAACACATCGAGTGTGGAAGAAAAAATTTATCAATATTGCTCTCAAACAAAATCCGAAGACAGCTCTCGACTGTGCCACCGGCACGGGCGACATTGCTTTTAACTTGAAAAAATCTTGCACCGGGAAAGTGGTAGGGATTGATTTTTCTCAGGGCATGATCGATTTCGCGCTTGAACGGGCGAGGCTCAATCCCCTTCCTGTTGATTTTAAGGTAGCAGATATTCAAAACATCCCTTATCAAGACAAAGAGTTCGATATTGCAACGATCTCATTTGGTATCAGAAACGTTGAGAATCTTGACCTCGGTCTTAAAGAACTGGGCAGGGTTTCTAACGGTGTTTTTGTGCTGGAATTTGGTCAGCCCAAAAATTCATTTTTCAGAAATCTCTATTTCGGTATGCTCAAAATGTATGTGCCACTTTTTGGACTGATCTCAAAAAGAAAAGATGCGTATGAATATTTAATCACTTCATCTGAAGCCTTTCCATCTGCCGAAAATTTTGTCGACATCATGAAAAAAAACATGTCGTTTAAAAGCTACGGACACATTCCCGTTTTTGGCGGCATCGCTTACATTTACTACGCACACAACTAAGGGTTCGTATGATTTCTCCTCTCTTTGATCAAAATGAATGGAACCAGGTGAGCGAATTAAAATTCGAAGACATCACCCTTCATAAGGCGAAAAATACCGGTGCCATTAGGATTGCATTTGATAGACCAGATTTAAGAAACGCCTTCAGACCACAGACCGTGGATGAACTTCTTACAGCATTGGAATGGTCCCATCGTCAAAATGACGTGGGAGTTATTCTTCTAACCGGCAACGGACCGTCTTCAAAAGATGGTGGATGGGCGTTCTGCTCAGGCGGAGATCAAACCGTTCGAGGAAAATCAGGTTACGAATACAAAGAGAACAAATCTGGCATGCCTGAGGCGCACGGGAGGCTTCACATCCTGGAGGTTCAACGCATGATTCGCTTCATGCCAAAGGTTGTCATCGCCATGGTACCCGGATGGGCGGTTGGCGGCGGGCATTCACTGCATGTTGTTTGCGACATGACCATTGCTTCAAGGGAGCATGCCCTATTCATGCAAACAGATGCCAGGGTTGCAAGCTTTGACGGAGGATTTGGATCAGCTTATCTCGCTAGACAGGTAGGTCAGAAACGCGCAAGGGAAGTATTTTTCCTCGAACAAAAATATACTGCACAGGAAGCCTTTGAAATGGGCATGGTCAATAAAGTCGTTGCGCATTCTGATCTGGAAAAAACGGGGCTTGAATGGGCCGACATGATCTGTAGTAAATCACCAACGGCCATACGTATGCTAAAATTCAGTTTTAACCTTATCGATGATGGACTGGTGGGTCAGCAAGTTTTTGCCGGTGAAGCGACTCGCCTCGCCTATGGCACCGAGGAAGCTTTGGAAGGAAGAAACTCCTTTCTCCAAAAGCGTAAGGCCGAATTCGAGAACTATCCCTGGATGTATTAGATGAGCGGATCACCTTCATTCTTAGCAAACTGGATTGATCGTGATTTTTGGAACTTAGGGGCGTTCATTACATCTACGGATGAAATACATGTGACTTTCGGAAAAGGCGGAAGAGTTTGTGTTGTCGAAAAATTCTTAAAGACTCCGACTCCTGTTTTTTATCTAAAAGATTTCTACAAAAACTCCTATCTCGCTTATATTCCAGATTCGTATGTGACCGTCTCAAAGGCTAATGTTCTTGCCTGGATCAATGGATTGGCCGAATCTCAAAATCATATCTCTCCGGTATTTAATGACGATGACAGTTACGAAAAAGACTTTGCTCTTTTAAAAAGCTCATTAAAGTCTGGTTTAGAAAAAGTAGTTCTCATTTCCAGAGAAACCTACCAACCCTTTGAGGGAAAAGATTCCATTTTAAGACTATTTAAAAAAGCGTTTCTATTTGGAGCAGGTTTGCCTTACGGATTATGGAACAATCATTATGGTGTGATTGGAAGCACCCCAGAAATTCTCTACAACTTAGAAAACGCTCAATTAAGCACTTTCGCTCTTGCGGGCACGGCCAGACTTGGTCAGGAAGAGGAACTTCTCCATTCCAAAAAAGATCTTCATGAACACCAACTCGTGGTTAAAGACATCTCTGAAAAGCTCTCAGGTTTTGTTTCTGAAATAAAGGTTCACCAAACAGAGATCCATCCCTTCAAATCCCTCATTCATCTCAAAACCCAAATTGAAGCGACCACGAGGCCTGAAGTTGATTTCACAAATCTTGTTAATACTCTTTCACCAACTGCCGCCTTGGGCGGATATCCAAAAACGGAGTCACTCAAATTTCTTAAAGGAACAAATTATTCGCTTAAATATCCCATAAGATATTTTGGCTCTGCTCTTGGACTTATAAGTGAGTCAGTCAATGAATTCCTGGTTTCTATTCGAAACATTCAATGGGAAGACCAGCATATGTTTATCGAATCCGGTGGCGGGATTGTGGAGGAGTCAAAGTTTGAAAAAGAGCTGGAAGAGATCCACTTGAAACGAAACACCATCAGACAGCACTATCTATGAAAATGAAAATCGATAAAATATTTTTCTGTACGGGAGCCAGGAACCATGAACTTTTAAAGGTTTTTGAGTCTCAGGATATTAAATTTGAGTACGATGAAAGGATGGCGGCCTTTAAAGCGCTGGGATTATCTAAAATATCCAAAAGTCCGGTAGCAGTTTGTACGACATCCGGAACAGCTGTCGCCCAATGTGTTCCGGCAATGCTGGAGGCGTATTATTCCGAACTTCCCTTCATTCTCATCACAGGGGACCGACCTAAAAAACTTCATGGAACGGGCGCTCCTCAGACCATTGAGCATGAGGCCCTTACAAGAAGCTGCAGAAGAAGTTACATCGAAATTGATGTATCAGAGCTTTCCCAATTAAGTATTGATCATAGCCCGTTTCCGATCCACATCAATGTTTTGGTTGATGATACAATTCCTCATGAATTGGCGACAGAGATTCATCAACATATTGATTCATTTGACTCGTTTTTGAAGAAGTTTAAGAAACCACTTTTTTTATTTTCTCACGAAAATAAAAGCATGAGGCCTCTTATTGAGAAGTTTTCAAAATTTAATCTTACGTTTTATGCCGAGACTCTAAGCGGAGGGCATGATCTTTCCTTGATTAAGACGGAGAAAAAACTCGTTAAGCTCTTTGAATCAAATTTCTTTGATTGCATCATAAGAATTGGGCACACTCCCCTCACCAAGGTCTGGCGGCTTTTAGAAAAGAATCCAATCCCTGTGTTTAACTTTGATTCTCGTAATTTACCCGCACTCTCCTTTGGAGAAGTTCTTTCTATGGATTCAGTCGCTCTGATGCAATCTGAGTCCTTTTGGAGTTCAATTAATAAGTTGTCTCCATATCCTATTGCTGATGAAACAATCTGGTCATTAGAAGAACTAATTAAGAAGTACCCAGAATCAGAAATATCTTTTTTTAAAAAAATCCACGACAAGTTAACAGTCGGTGACCAGGTTTTTCTCGGAAACTCACTTGTCATCCGATTCTTTGAATTAACTCAAACAAAGAAGTTAGTCGTTTACGGCAACCGCGGAGTTAATGGAATTGATGGACAGCTATCTTCCGCTATTGGAGTTGCCATGGGGTCCCAATCGGACATCTACTGCATTCTGGGGGACGTCACCACATTCTATGATCTATCAAGCTTGAGGGATCTTCCAAAAAATCTTTTTCTCATTATTATAAACAATAAGGGAGGAAGGATTTTTGATATGCTCAATCTGGATAAGAGGATTATTCTTGAGCACGATGAAGATTTTAAGCATCTCACTCTTGCCATGGGCCATTCCTATAGCAATAACCTCAACGATTTTGGGAAAGTTCAGGTTCTGGAACTTTTTCCAGATCGCGCTAAAAGCGATCTTATGCTTCGGGAGTGGAGCAGATGATTCATATTTTTCACGGATTTCTTGGCTCCGCCGATGATTTCTCGTTTCTTAAAAGTGATGAAGTCATTGTTCATGACCTTTACTCCATGAAAGGACCTCCACAAATTCATGCCAACGACACCCTCATAGGCTACTCCATGGGCGGAAGAATTGCGCTTGATCTGGCCCACGAAATTAACTATCAATTTAAAAAAATCGTCCTCATAAACGCTCACCCTGGTCTGTCAAATGATGAGGACAGATTCCACCGAACTGAATTTGAAACCATTGTGCTGCAAGAGCTTAACCATAAAAATAAAAAAGATTTTCTTGAATGGTGGAACTCACTGCCTATTTTCACCTTTGATGCCCCCATCACAACTTCAGATGAAAGGTATGCTCAGTCATCGAGACTATTCGAAGATTATCGTCTTTCTTTGCAAAAAAACCATTTACCTGAAATGATTCAAAATAGAGATAAAGTTCTTTTTATCGTTGGTCTTTTTGATGAAAGATATATGGAACTCGTGAATGACATCCTGATTCCAGAGAATCTTTCGGTTAAAGGGATTCCTGGCGGGCACAGACTTTTCCAGCAAAAAGACGAATTAATGAAATTCCTTTCCGATGAGGGTGTTATATGAAGAATTTTATTCTGGCATCAAGGCCAAAAACATTGCTGGCGGGAATTATCCCGCCCATAGTTACTTATGCCTATTACCTTTCTAAACACCAGGAATCCGCTGTAAGCTACCTTGTGCTGGCTATTCTCGGAGCACTTTTCATTCAACTAGCGACGAATTTTTTTAATGATGTGATCGATCATGAAAAAGGGGCCGATAAAAAACGAGTTGGACCAACACGTGTTTCAGCCGCAGGCCTCGTGGAGATTTCAACCGTCAAAAAATGGGCAAAAATATGTGTCGCTCTGGGAGCACTTTGCGGAATTCCTCTTATTATGCGAGGGGGTCTCCCTTTTCTTATTCTGGGATTCATATCTCTTTATTTGACTTACGGTTATACGGGGGGGAAGGTTTCACTTGCCTACAGAGGTCTGGGAGAACTATTCGTCTTTATTTTTTTCGGACTATTTTCAGTCATGGGTTCTTATTATTTATTTTCTCTCAAGATTGACTCCGGCTCTTTTATCCTCGGATCAATCTTTGGTCTTTTGACCACAACATTTATCTGTATCAATAATTTACGAGATCGCGAAACTGATATGGAAGTCGGTAAGATGACTCTTGCGACAAGATTTAGCGAAAGAACTTATCAGTTTCTCACTTTGGGAACAATCTTCTTACCCTATCTTTTAATTCACTACTTCAGAGATCTAAGAATGATTTACTGGGTGTTTCTCGCCATCATTCCGGCACTCAAACTCTCGCGCATTACACTTATAAGAAGAGGGAAAGATTTAAATGAGGGACTTAAGTTTTCGGCCATTCATCTGATCATATTTTCTCTTATTTTGAGTTTTTCATTTGTATATGAAAGTTTATTATAGCCTTTACACATTAACTCCTCTGAGGAAGGCGAATCGCCTTAGTTCTATGCGCCCAATAAACGGAGTCTACCTAAAGGGAGTCCTTGGTAATAGAATCTTATTTGCCGATTATTTTCCACACATCTCCCTTGGAGATGACACCTGCGACCAATTTCTTGATGAATTTAAATTTCAAGATTTTGACTATGCCCGAAAAGTCTTTGATCTCCTCTTAAGAGATCGGGATCTCCAGAAAATGGCACCTCAATCATTTTTAAATCATCAATTATGGAACCCCTCAGAGGGAGCGGATTCACCTGTTATTAAATACAAACTCGAAGACCAACTAGACCGACATTTTTTATCCGCCCTGAAAAATGGACAACGCCTAAGGCTTGATGCGAACGCTCTTTTTTCAAGGAATGAGTACGAAGCCTTTGTAAAAACTATTCCTACAAAGTATTTACCTCAGATCGATTACATTGAAGATCCTATGCATGATCCGGATTGGCCGAGTATGGGTATTCCTGTCGCCCGAGATTTTATTCCCGCTCCACGTTTTGATTACTATATTTATAAACCAAACTGTGAATTCAAACCTTCGACGGAAGTCAAAATAATTTATAGTTCTTATCTTGGATCTGATCTGGGTCGATGGCATGCCTATTGCGAACTTATCGAAAATGGAGATCTTTCTCTTACTCATGGAATTTATACGGAAGGATTCTATCAGGAAGAAGAAAAATTTATGGTGGGCTCTTACCGAAATGGATTTACGGCAGATAAAAAAATTGTGAATAGTGTTTATGACACGATTTACAATGCCAAATGGAAATCATTATGTTCGATGTAGATTTCGAAAACAAAAACCCTCAGCTTATTTGTCACCCATCTTACGGACATCTCAAAGAAGAGATTCTCAAGCATCTTGAGAAGATTGATTTATCAAATCATTTTATCTTATTTTCCTCTGGAACAACTGGCGGCAATATCAAAGGCTACGCCCTTTCAAAGAAGGCCCTCCTACTTAATGCCAGCGCCGTGAATGAACATTTTCAGCTCAGTTCGAGGGATGTGTGGGGACTATCCTTACCCCTTTATCATGTGGGAGGCCTGTCAGTACTTGCTCGGGCCCATCTCTTAAAAAATAAAATTATTGACGCTCGATCCTGGAATCCGGATGAATGGTCAGAAAAGATGAAAGACGTGAGTGTTACAACCATCGTACCGACTCAGCTCTACGATCTCGTCAAAAAGGGCATTTGCCCCAACAAAAATTTGAAGTACCTCATTGTTGGGGGAGATTTTCTAAGTACCAAACTTCAAAAGGAAGCACAGAAGCTAGGCTGGCCCGTCATACGTACGCTGGGAATGAGTGAAGTGTGCTCACAGCTTGCCTCAACCGAAACGCCATTATCAGACGATCTCAAGATCCTACCTATACACGAAGTGAAATCCGAAAACGGTCAACTTCTTATCAAATCCCAGGCCCTCTTTACCCTTGAATTTGAATTAGGAAAAGATTTCAAAATCAGATTGGCCGAAGAGTTATGTGACAAAGAGGGATATTACAAAACGAAAGATCTTGTTCATTTATCAGGAAATATTATTCATCATTTAGGAAGACTTGAGGATGAGTACAAGATTGCAGGACATTTAATTAACCTGAATAAATTAAAGGAGACTCTTTCAGACTACCTTTTAGGAATGAATCTCTTTAACAAGATGGAATTCTCCATCGAAGACGACGCAAGGAAGGGTAAAAAGCTGGTACTACTCGCTCTTCCTGAAGCAATGAACGACTCAGTCGTTCAGGAGATCTCTTCAAGAATTAATCCAATAAAGATAGACGAGGTAAGAGTCATTCCAAGCTTTAATAGAACTTTTCTTGGCAAGTTAAAAAAAAACCAAGACCCTATTTAAGGTTTATCGTATTTACTCTTGAGCAAACTCTGGGCCATAATGAAAGGCATATGAAGAAACTAACCCTTTTAGCTCTCCTCTTTCTTTTCTCATGCGCAAGTAAACTCCCACCCCTGAAGAAAGTCGAATATGTCGACGTCCCCCGTTTTATGGGCCAATGGTATGTTATCGCGAGCATTCCAACTTTTATTGAAAAAGGCGCCCACAATGCCGTCGAAACTTACACATTAAATGACAAAGAGAAGAGAATTGATGTGTATTTTACCTTCAACAAGGATTCATTTGAGGGTAAGAAAAAAGAATATACCCAAAAGGCCTTCGTCCAGGATTCTTCTGGTAACGAGTGGCGAATTCAGTTCTTCTGGCCCTTTAAATTTCCTTATTTGATCCTTGACCTGGATAAGGACTATACCTACACGGCCATAGGCGTTCCCAACAGAAACTACGTATGGATCATGGCGCGAGAGAAGACACTTCCGGAAGCAACTTATAACGAAATTTTAAGGCGATTAAAAGATCAGCAATATGATACTGACCTGATTGAAAAAGTTCCCCAAAAATAGTGCTCTATAAAAATTTCAAAATGACCTTTTAGGAACTTGTCATATGTTAAAACCAGGTGATGAAAACCATTCTCCTCATCACCATCATTTTAATTGGAAATATTGCCTCTGTATTAAGTCATGATGGGGAATGGATTCAGTTTGAGAAGGCCCCCCAAGATCTTTTACGAGGCCATGAGGAAGATACCTTCCCCCCTGCCGGTTGGTCGCAGGAAAAAGCCTGCTTCAATCTTGATAGTTATGGTTTTGGCTCAGACCTCATGACCAAAGAAATATTTAGAGAATTTGAATTAGAATTTGACTGGATGCTCGAAGAAGGCGGAAACAGCGGCGTATTTTTTGCTACACAAACTGGCGAGCCTTATTCCTACATGACCGGACTAGAGATTCAATTACTCGACGATGCTCATCACCCGGATGGCATGTCAGAACTCACAAGTCTTGGTGCACTTTACGGTCTCTCAGCACCACTCCCCCATGGGAAGAAGAATTTAAAACTCCAGAACATGAATTCAAGCAGACTGATTGTAAAAGACGGTCGGGCAAGATTTTTTGTTAATCAGGTTCTGATCGGTGATTACTCATTAAATGATGAAGAAATGAAAGCGAAAATCAGTGAATCAAAATTCAAGGAAATGAAAAATTTCTACAAGAAAGATTCTGGACACATACTCTTGCAGGACCATGGAGGGAAGGCATCATTTTGTAATATTCGAATTCGTCCCCTCTGAAAGAAATTATTTTTGTCACTCGCCTGAGCTTCATATATCATTAACCCATGAATAATAACTATAACCAGCACCTTGAAATGTTTAAACTTCTTACTCACCAAGGTGATGGAATTCTTTCCTCGATTTCTCTTGATGTGGAAGGTTACCCCTTTGGATCTGCCACTCCCTACTGCCTTGAAACGAATGACCTATGCTGGTGATGCCATCAAAGTTGAAAATGATGAGGACATAAAAATAACTATCTGATCTATTTACCATCTCCCAGTAAAAATTTGTTTCATCGGAGGGTTCGGGAAGATTTACTAAATACAGAAATAAAACATATTTGGATCCGATGAAAAGTTAAGAATCGTGAACCATGATCATGGGCGCACTCTGAGAGTATAGCTGACTTTCAATTAACCAACCTATTATTCAAAGACTTTAGAATGAATAGATAGGCTTATCTGTCCAAGGGATTTCATCGTTTTTCATCAATTATAAGCGTTTTTCATCAAGAAAGATGTGCAAGGAGTTCTCCTGGAAAAATGAACCAACTATCAAGCCACGACATCTCCAAAAATAGAATCAAGGGT
>CAXNNO010000041.1:0-10645 GCA_964203555.1 Bacteriovoracales bacterium | reverse complement strand
GTCAATATGCAGAGGCATGGTTACTTGATTCACAGACTAAAACTGGCCGTGAAGATAAGGCCAAATCTCAAGGCGAGAGTCATTTGTTAATTGTTGGTCCTGAGGGTGGATTTTCGCCACTTGAACTCACCTACCTCCACTCTTGTCAGGAAGTAAGGGTCGTTCATTTACCGACACCTATTTTGAGAACTCCAACAGCGATCGCCGCCGGTGCCGGTATGATGATCGAAAATTTGCTTAAGTGATCTCTCCATTGATAAGATGTTAAAAAGGAAATAAATAATGAATTTAGAACAAGTCAAAAATAAAAAAAATCAACCTGCAATCCTGGATGATATTGAATTTGATTTTAAACCCATTACTTCCGGGCTTGGCTTTCATCATCACAAAACGACTGAAATAAAGCCCATGATCACTGAAAGAACAGTCGTCATGAGTCCCCTTCAAAATACTCATTCAATTAAAAAAGAAATGAGCGTTTATCAAAGTGATCTTTCGATTTTTTATGGTCAAAATGAACCCGCGACTCCACCAGAGTTAGTGATCAGGACTGTGGAGGAGAAAACTTTTCGCATGGCCGGTAAAGGACAGAGAATTTTTGCCTACCTCTTTGATCTTGGCTTCATCCTCTCGCTACTTGGGATTGTTTTAACTGTTATGGCACGAACAATAAGTATGGACTTAATGGAAGTTTGGACTTCGTATCCCGATGAGATAACTCCGTTGGTTGCAACTCTGTTTTGTGGTTTCTACCTGATTTATTTTTCAATTTTCGAGAAGGCAGATCAGTCAACACTAGGGAAAAACGTTTTCGGGTTGCGCGTGACGAATCTAGAGAACAAGCAACTATCATTTGTGACGTTGCTGTTTCGCTCCGTGGTGAGTCTTCTTAATTTCGTCAGTCTGGGATTATTTTCTTATTTTGATCTTCAAAATAAAGTAACGAGTTCTAAAGTCATACGGATCAAATAATGTTTTCAAAAGAATTGAATGAATTTCTTCTCTTGAATGAGGGAAAAAAAATAGTTTTTACAAACGGCTGTTTTGATATTCTTCATAGGGGTCATGTAACCTATCTGGCCGAAGCAAAAAAATTAGGTGATCTTTTGGTGATCGGTTTAAATTCTGATGCCAGTGTTAAACGACTTAAGGGGCCTGATCGTCCAATTAACAATGAAGATGATCGTAAATATGTTCTCTCACAGTTAAAGTCCGTTGATTTTGTGGAAACTTTCACTGAGGACACTCCACTTAATTTGATTCTCACGATCAAACCAAAAGTTTTGGTGAAGGGTGGAGACTGGAAAATAGATCAGATCGTCGGAGGACAAGAAGTTATCGCCGATGGTGGTGACGTTTTTTCATTAAATTTTGTCGATGGTTACTCTACCACCTCCGTTATTCAAAAAATCCAAGAGACATGATCCTTTCTTTAAGTATTATTCCAGAGCGAAAATTGGATGTTTTTTCACTGTTTTCACTCCCTGGTGCAATCGTTTGTCCCTCTGAGGTATGGTTTCAATGTTTCATGGCCTCATTGCAAAACAGGCATTCAGTTTTTGTACGAAGTAGCTCTGAAATTTTAGTTCCAAAGATCAATTTTCGCGAACGTTGGTTAGTTGGAGAGGGCCATATTTGGATTTCTCCCCATGGACGAGGGCCTATAACTCAGATGTTTCAAGATGAACCCATCACATTTGATCAATTCATACTCCGGTTATCACCAGTTAACTCATTGTAATCAAACATAATCTTAATTTTTATTAAAATAATGTCGTATTTAACTCAACTATTTTCGGAGTCTTTCGATAAGTCATTCAACCTACCATAGCGGTCAGGTTTAAAACGATTCTTTCAAGGAGTACGTGGAATGGGCTTAAGAATCAATACCAACATCGCCTCGCAAGAGGCACAGCGGAATCTGAGGATAAGTAATGCCTCTCAGGAAGCTGAGTTCTCAAAGTTATCCTCGGGGAAGCGGATTACCAAATCCGCCGACGACGCTGCAGGTTTAGCAATTGCTAAAAACCTGGAAGCCGAAACCAAGGGTCTTCGTATGGCAACTAGAAATGCCAACGATGCGATCTCCCTAGTTCAGGTTGCTGAGGGAGGTCTGAATGAAACCAGCAACATCCTTACACGGTTGCGTGAACTATCCATTCAGGCCGGTTCAGACACCGTTGGAGAGTCCGAAAGAGGTTATCTTTCGATGGAGTACGAGCAGCTCGTTCAAGAAGCTGACCGTATTTCAAAGACGACTTCATTCAACGGTCGCTCACTATTGAAAGGTGAAGGGGATACTCTTCAGTTTCAAGTAGGTGCTTACGGCGGTAAGGAAAATATGATTGAGCTAGACTCCGGTGCGTCAGATGCATCATCGGAAAGTCTTGGAATCGCCGGCTCAAATGTGCGCGACAAGCAAGACGCCATTGATAATCTAGAAAAGATTGATGTGGCGATTAACAAAGTAAGTTCTTTCAGAGCTAACTTTGGATCCTTGCAGTCACGGTTAACCTCAACAGTGAATACTCTTGATTCAGCAGCTGTGAATAAAGATTCAGCAAGATCACGTATTGAAGACGTGGATGTTGCGGAGTCGACAGCTAAGCTTGCATCCTCACAGATCAAGTCTGCTGCTGGTACAGCTGCATTAGCTCAGGCGAATGCCTTAGGGAATTCAGCTCTGAGATTGGTAGGATAATGTTCCTTGATTGAATCGGTATTGTTTTACTTAAGCCCAAGGCCTTCTGATGAAAATCAGAAGGCCCTTTCGGAGAAGAGAGTTGGAAAACGTAAACAAACTCAAAAAAGTATATGATGAGGCCATCATCATAAATCTCCTCTCTGGTGCCCAAGAAAATAATGCCGATGTTTTTATCTGGAAATTGCTTGGTGCTTCGAAACACATTGGACAGGTGAAAATCGAGTCCATTAGAAAGAAACGGGGAGATTTTTGCATCACTCCGTCCGAGGGGCAAGAGCGCATTATTAAAGATCTGGTTGGGAGTCAAACTTACGCTGATGTTTACATACCGGAAGCTTCGATTCTTTTCAGATGTAATTTAGTAAGCACTCACGCACCAAAAAGATACTACCTATCGATTCCAGATTTTGTTGCTCAGTTGGAGAGAAGAAAAAATTTGAGAATAAATGTCTATGAGTCCAACGAGATAAAGTTGTCTTTTTCCAAGAAAATTATCAGTTCCAACCCAGGCGGGCAAAACTTTCAAAAAAGTTGCTTTGACTTGAGCGGGGGGGGATTTTCATTTTTAGTCTCCCGAATGGAATCAAAGCTTTTTAACTTAAAAGAGACACTTCCCTTAATAGAGATAAAAACGAAAAAATGGAGCCACCGAATTTCAGCCGAGATTTGTCAAATTCGAGAAGTTGAACCAGATGAATTCAATGATCTTATCTACAAAGTTTGGCGTATAAGCTGCCGTATCAATGAAATTGATCAACTTTTCAAGAAGGATCTAGAAAAGTATATTTTTGAGCGGATTAAAAATGAGCTGTGTGCTATAAATGATTAGCTATGAAAATTGCAGCAATCTCAGACGTTCATGTTAAATCACCATCAGATGAAGCCGATCGACTCTTAGTTTCTTTTTTAAATCATCCCACTGTCATTCAAGCCGATTATATTGTTCTTTTGGGAGATATCTTTGATTTGATGTGTGGCCCTCACGAAGAATATCTCAGATCATTTAAACATCTATTTTCTGCTCTTACGGACTTGCAAGCGAGTGGGAAAAGAATTTATTTTTTTGAAGGCAATCATGACATTCATTTGGAAAAACTTTTCAAAAAGTTGTGGAAAAATAATGAGGTTACCATCTCCCAGAAGCCAATCATCGAAGAGATAGATGGGAGAAAGTATTATTTTTCACACGGAGATGAGCACGAGGTCGATAATCCTTCTTATCAGCGATATATAGGTATCATCCGTTCGTTTCCGGTAAAATATTTGGCGAACCATTTCATCCCGTTAAGTCTGCTGGAATTTTTTGGTAAACGAGCTTCTAAAATGTCTCGTAAAAAAGGTTCACGCAAATTTGATGCTGAGGGTGTTCGCAATCGGTTCAGGAGTGGAGTCACAAAAACAACTCAAGGCCGGTTTGACTTTGTCCTTGGCGGCCACAGCCATGTCAAAGATGAATTTATAATACCTGGGTCAAATTCTATCTATGTTAACAACGGCTATGCTCTCCAGAGTAAAAGTTTTATTTTGATAGAGGATCATCAGGTAAAATTCATTTCTTTAAGTTAGCTGTGCCATCGCCTTGACTTCTTTCATAACCATTTTCCCTACAATTTCTCTCACAGTAGATTCGGTCCTTGCCTCTTTGTCCTGGGATTGTATGTCTTTATTGACAATGATCAAAACTTCCGCAAATTGAGCTATCTGTGGAAGGTGGGTAATCGCGATCACTTGTCCGTGTGCCGCAACCTCAGATAGTGCCTTGCCAATGCAAGAACCGGTTTCTCCTCCGATACCAGTATCTATTTCATCAAAGAGGAAAATACTGATAGAGTCGTGGGCAGAGAGGATTTGTCGTAATCCCAAGAGAATGCGAGATAATTCGCCACCTGAGGCGATGTCTTTTATTTTAAAGAAGCCCTCACCTGGATTGGTTTCGGCGCTGAAGTAAGCACGGGAAATGCCAGAATCACTAAGTTCTTCAAGCTTTTCCAGTTCGAGCTTGATTGTTGCTCCATTCATCTTTAAATTACGTACTTTTAGAGTAAGTTCGTCACCAAATTTTTTCGCAAACTGAATTCTCTTCGAATGAATCAATTCGGCCTGTTTTATAAGTATCTTCTCGAGGGTTACAATTTTAATCTCGAGCTCATCCATATTAATGTCGAGTCCCTCAAGTTGACTTTTTTCTTTTAGAAAATCAACTTGCGTCTGTAAAATTGTTTCAACTGTACCTCCAAATTTCTTTTTTAATCGCTGGTAGAGATCCAGTCGGTCTAAAATATTTTCTAGCTCCAATGGGTCGATTTCTGAATTAAGCCTACGATTGATGTCTGTTTGAAGACTCTGAACTCGGTCGTCAATTTCATTTAGTAATTCTGCCTGTTCAGAGAATAAATCAGGGTTTTTCGTAAAGAGATGATTAAGGTATCTGAGATGATCGATCATTCCTGGCCGACCATCAGAACCTTCAAAACTTTCTTTTGCTTGGAAACAAATTTTCTGTGTTTTTTCAATGTTGACCATTAAATTTTTCTTCTTCAGGAGATCTTCTTCTTCCTGGGAGGAGGGATTAAGTTTCTCAATCTCCTGAAGTTGAAAAATTAAATAATCCAATCTTTGCTCCCTTAAGGACTTGGATTGAATTAATTCTTCACGATTTTTCTTACAGTTCCTGAATTCCTTGAGTCTCGTCTGATACTGAGTAATATCTATGAGTTGTTTGGCAAAGTGATCTAAAAGGTAGAGCTGATAGGATTCTGATAAAAGTTTTTGATTTTCAAACTGACCTACGAGGTCAATATATTTTTTTGCAAAGCTCGCTAGAAAGGCTACGGTGCAGGAAAGGTGATTTATATAGTTTTTAGTAACACCATTTTTGTAGATCAGGCGTTTGATAACGATCTCTTTATCCTCCATGGGGAAACCTTCACATTCCAGGAAGGTTTTAACTTTCTCATCATGACAAAAAAATGAAGCCTCAATCAGTGAATAATCAGTTTCTCTACGAACAACTTTTTTGTCTGCTCTTCCCCCAAGAATGAGCTGTAGTGCATCGATAACGAGACTTTTTCCTGAGCCCGTTTCTCCGATGATAGCGTTGAGGCCGGGCCGAAATTTAATGGCCTGATTTTTAAAAGTGGCAAAATTTTGAATGATAAGATCTTTAAGATAAAAACTAGTGTCCATAACCCCTCCCCTATCTTTATGATACGGATAGTTTACGGATGGTCAAGTCTTTTAGCGTACCTTTTCCGTATTTGAAAAACTAGTCTTTATTGTTCGTAACAAACTTATCTCTGATCGTTTCGAAATAATATCGATCTGGATTTTTTATTAATGTTATTTTTTTAACTCTGGCATCATTGATCATAACTACATCTTGCTCATCTATACTGAGTGCAACCTGGCCATCGAGAGTTAATGTTACAGTATGATGTGGTGGAAGGACTTTAAGTATAATGGGTCCACTATCCGGAATGACAAACGGCCTATGTATGAGCGAATGAGGACAAATAGGAGTCAAAATAAGACACCTCACATCGGGATGAACAATAGGACCACCTGCTGCCATGGAATAGGCAGTAGAACCCATCGGTGTTGAAACAATGATTCCATCCCCAGCGATGTTATAAATATGTTCCTTTCCCATCTCGGCACGCAGATAGATCATGCGAGCAATATCATTTTTAGCCAACACAGCGTCGTTAAAAAAATAATCCTTGAAATGTAACTCACCCTTTCTTAAAACAGTAACATGACAAAGAGGTTTTACTGTTTTTTCAAAACTTCCTTCGAGAATATCTCCGAGTCGGTCAAAATATTCATTCTTATTAAACTCAGTGATAAAACCAAGGCGCCCCAGATTTATTCCTAAAACGGGGATTTTGCTGTTGATTCTGCGACAAACGCCAATCAGGGTTCCGTCTCCACCGAGGGAAAACATAATATTAACTTTATTATGAAAGTTTTTTGAATTCCAAAACAACAATGAGTCAGTTGGTTTGTTTTTGAAAAACTTTTCCACGCGGGCCTTGTCTTCTTCCCTGAAAACGACCTGTTTTTTTCTTCTTAAAAGCCAGCCGCAAAGATTTGGTAAAAGATTATAAAAATCCGGAGTGGAATCAGGCTTAAGGGTAATGCCAATCGTCTTAAAACTTTTCTTCTTTTTCATATAAATTATTCCGTCATAGTTTTCATCGCCGCTTCCAAATCGTCCCACGGCTTGTGGATGAGTTTGCATTGGTAGGCATTTGCTCTCAAAAGAACCTGGGGTGAATTGTAGGCGGTCATGATGACAAATTTCTTACTGATTTCTTCGGATGTGAAGCGTTTCTTTGATTCTTCAATCACATCAAATCCTGAAATATCATTTAACATGAGATCCGAAATTATCCGGTCGTAATCATTGTTTAAAATAAGATCAATAGCTACCTTACCACTTGCAGAGGTATCAACCTTAAAACCCTTGAGTTCAAATAATTTTTTCAAAGATTGCTGGATCAGAAGTTCGTCTTCAATTATAAGCAGTTTAATCATCGTCTTGGTAGTGTCAGCCTGAAGTGGGCCCCTTTCGCTTTATTATTAACTAAATATTCCAAATTACCACCCATTTTTATGGCGAGATTTCTAGATAAGACAAGCCCGAGGCCTGTTCCCTGTGATTTGGTCGTAAAAAAAGGCTTAAAAAGTTGAGATTGTGTATCTGATGGGATGTCTGGTCCCGAATCAATGACATCGATGCATACCTGATCGTTTTTTGATGTGATAATCACTTTCAAATCTCTTGAATAAGCAGAATTCCTCATCGCCTGTGAAGCGTTAACGATCAAGTTGAAAAGAATCTGGACCACAAAAATCAAGGAAACATTTAATTCAAGAGATTCAGTGTCGTCAAAATATTCAACGATTTTTTTAGTTTCCCTGCTCTCACTTTTTGATAATATGATGGATTCGTCGATTATTTTCTTGATACTGATTGGTTTCGGTTCATTTTGAACCTGATAAAGATTAGAAAAATTTTCAATAATTGTCTGGCATCGGCCTATGTTCTTACCGATTTCTTTCATTAATTCTTTACTGTCCTCCTGGACGTCCATCATGGTGAAAAGTTGAGAACCAAGCTTTAATCCAAAGAGGGGGTTGCTTAATTCATGTCTGAGCGTGTTAAGAAGTTCACCCAGCAAAGATATCCTCTGAAAGTGGAAAAGATCAAAGGCATAATGCCTTAGTTCATCACTATCATAAAGATCAAGTGTGAAAGAATTCTGAATATTTTTATTAAAAAAACTGTCCTTGTCCTGAAGTTCGCTGCTACAGAGATCGTTCAGAAAAGAAGTCCCGCTGACGGAGTCCCGTACTTTTAAAGGAAGTGGAAAGTTTTTCAGACAAACTCGCAGTTCAGAAATTCTTTGATCAGAAAATTCCTGATCAATGAGTCTTTCAAAATGTGGTTGTAGAAGATCAATACATGTTTCAAAAAGTTTTATTTCGTCAACACTGTAACTTAAAAAGTCATGCCTTGAAACCATGGCAACCATGCTGTAGCGACGGGACGTAACTTCTTTAGCAAGAAAAGTACCATTAAACGGGAGATCCATTTTGGGGAAAGTATCATTGGAAAAAGACTTGATTTTTGATTTTTTTATTGAGTTGAAAAAAGAATTAAATTCTTTAATTTGAACGAGGGCCTGGATCTTTTCGCTTCTCCAGAGGATACCCAGAAGTTCCGCCTTGGTTTGACCCTTCAAATGAAGAACAATAATGGAGCTTTCAAATTTTTGTAAAAAAGGAACCTCTAAGAGCCTTTCCATTAAACTTCTAAGACTTTGAGATTCACTTGAGATGAGGTTAACTTTTTTAATAATCTCGTCCCAGAGATCCTTTACATTTTCTCCCGGCCTTAGGGAAACACCTGAATAAAGCTTTTTTTCGATAGTCTGGGTTGTACGTATGAAACCTTCAAAGGCATCGGAGTGCGAAAAACCTTGAGAGTGACTTCTTATTCCGTCTAAAATTTTTTCGACATTTTTAAAATAGTAGGGAAAATCACAAAATTCACCATTGGGAAATTTAACAGATAACCTTCCATCCTTTTTCAAAAGTATAAGCTTTGATGCAATTGGGTTAGTTAAATTAAGATTAGCGCAATCTAATTGATCAAAGTCTGCACGAATTTGCTGATCGATAAAGACCGTCAGGCCTTTAGGTGTTTCTTGATTTGGGGAATGATATCGATTTTCCACTGGGTTAAATTATCTTTTAATTCATACTTAATCAATTCTTCAAGTGCTACATAATCGTGTTTTGTCAGTGCCTGATTCATTGCTTTTAGAATTGAAAGTAAACGAATGTGTGAATCTTTGATGGTCGGAATAAAAATATGTTGATTCTGGAAAATAGACTTTGAGAGTAATGTCGTTAATTCAACAAACTGGCCGATAGAGCTGGTCAGTCGAGAAACTTTGGTGTTCCAGAAATAGTCCTGATCCGGGAGATATTCTCCAATCCAAAGACATTCGGTAATAATATCCGTCAGAAACTCCGACAAAATGACGATAGTTTCCTGAACAAAGTTCTGATTATAAGAAGGAGAAGTCATCCCTGACATCAATTCATCCCTGATCTGTATTATCAAATGTTAACTTCGTTTTTTCTCAAAGTCACAGAAAATAATTCCTGGAGAGCAATCAAGGCCTGATGCTCTTCTGCGTAGACGATTAAGTTTGCCTGAGATTGTTCAAGAAGACTTGTTCCGGGTATTTGAGATCTTCTTAAGCGATAAAAATCCAGAAATGGCCGAAGGAAAGCGTGATTGGCCGCAAGTTTTTCAGAAACGCTTTCTATTTCCAAAAGATGGTTGATGTGATCCTGAATTTTATCGGCAACTGCCGAATCAGACTTCGCTTCAGCATAGATGGCATCAGCTGATGACATGGAATAATCATGGAGGCGTATTAATTTGGATAAAATTTGATGCTGAAAACTTAGTAGCTCAATTTGAGTTGAAGAACACCTTGAGATCTCGAGATTAACATCTGATAGATTCAAGAGGAAATTCCATAGAACCAGGTGCGCCTGATAGAAGGGGTAATTGGCATCGCTGGAGGTATGGCATTGAAGATAGGTGCCATTAAACGACTCATGATCAAATGAATAAACGGAATATGGGCAATCTATTCTCGTTTTGTCCTGAATCTCATAATCAATTAATTTCAACAAAGGGTTGGCATGGAATGGCTCGCCACGGCTGCTAATCAGAAGATGTTTGCCACGGGAAGGTAAAAGATTGAAACCTTGAAATGAGGAGGTTAAAAAAATTCCCCTGCCTCCGGCCTCACAGAATTTAAGCGCCTCTAACGTCGCCGGACCAATGTAAAGGGTTCTGGAGACATCTTCAATTAAGTCAATTTCGGAGACGTCTTTCAAAATGGTTCCAGGACATTCTTTGGTTAGTCTTGACAGGAAGGATTCCTGCTCAGCGGGACTGAATAACTTAGGTGAACTCATGCCATAAATGATTTGATTAAAATGACCTTGCGGACTTACTTCGGCTTGGCAGCTTTTAATGCCCAGAATGTTTTTATAAATATCTTGAAGATGAAACGTCATGAATGGCGCTCTCGCCTTCAGTGTCAGAAGATAAGTTGACCATAGATCATTAAGGATAAGCTCCCCTCCTGTCCGGTGGGGGCCAATTTTATGCGTGGATTTAATTGAGGCATGAAGATCCCAACTTGATTCATCCATCGATAGATTTGCGCTCAGATCAAATTCCATTCCCAAGATAATGCTCGCGTCTGAGGTAAGCCCTTTTATAATGGGTGTGATTTCGTTACTGATCGCCTTAATATCGTTGGTGTTTGCAAGAACTGTGATTTCAAAGTCTTTAAGGGAGCTATGAAACCTTTCAAGAACCTGTAGAGTTTCAAACAGAAAATAAGG
>CAXNNO010000040.1:0-10887 GCA_964203555.1 Bacteriovoracales bacterium | reverse complement strand
TGAAATTATTGAGGCCAACAAGCAGTTTGCCAAGATAAAGAATCAGCCTTTTTTCAGAGATGATGTTCTCAGTTATTTTCATTCCGGATCCACAGAGCAGCTTCGAGTGGGAATTCTTAACGTTATTGAGACCAATCAGCCGGTCTCAATAGAACTTAAGACCTGCAATGGAAGATCTTATCTCTTTATCATTGCTCTTCTTCCGGTCAGACGGACAGAAGAGGGTGTGGTATTGAAGCTTCTTGGTGCAGATATTACTGAACTACGCGAAAGAGAAGGCCTCATCCTGGACGTCTTTCGTACAGTGTCGGTGGGTCTCGTTCTTATTAATGACCAAAATAAAATCATCAGCGGGTACTCGAATTTCACGAAGATTATTCTTGAAAACTCGAACCTTGATGGTGCGGACGTTTTTGATGTTTTCTTTGATAAAAACCTCAAGAAGTTTAATGCTGAAGAACAAAGAAGCATGGCGGATTTAAGGGACTTTTCTGGAAAGGATAAGAACTACTTTACCGCGGCAACTTTTAACGTGCCTAAACTGTTTGAAATTCCTTCCATGCTTCGAATCGGTGGAAAAAGAGTCATCCAGGCGACACTTGAGCCCATTGAAGAAGAGGGTATTGTTAATCGATATCTTATGATCCTCCAGGATATGTCGGAGTTTGTTAATCTTAACCCACTTACGATTACGGATGATCTGGCGAAAATGGTCAAGATGATTGAGCATGATCCTGAATCTTTGATTGCGACTCTTGAAGATGTTGACTCCATGATGGCCCGTGGACCTGAGCATATCGGAACCGATATCACCGAAGAGCTTAAAGGGATTCTTCACTCCGTGAAGGGTATGTTGCGGATGATTGGCGTGAGCTACCTTGGTGGACTTATTCATACACTGGAAAGTGAGATTAAGCTCATGCAAGAGGGGAAACCTGTTGATCATGACTTAACCTGGCAGAAATTCATCTCTGAATACGCTAAATTTAAGCAGGTCTATAAAGTCGCAATGTCTCAGGATGATGGCTCTGGTTCCACTCAAGTCGTTGATGATAAGCTTGTTAATGTTATGACCCATCTTAATAAGGCATCAGCTGAAATTGGATCCCATTTATTTCTCTCTCCTGTTACCGGGCTGGATAAAAGTGCGTTCTCGGATATTTCTGAATTAGCTAACTTCTCCCACAAACTCATCGAGAAGAATTCCAATGATATGGGTTTTTCTGCCAAGCCCGTGATGGAGTTGCAGCAATTCTGGTTGTCTGATGTAAGTCTATCTCCCATTAAATCGGCGATCGTGCACTTGATTAACAATTCATTTGCTCACGGTTTCTCGGGTCTCGAGAACACAAATAATCTTGAAATCTCTCTCTCGTCATCGGTGGACAATGGGGTATTGGTTCTTGATTATAAAGATAACGGCGTTGGGGTGAATACCAAGAAGATTCGCGAAAAACTGATCGCCGCCAATCCAGCGAAAAAATCTGAAATTGAAAAACAAACCGATGAGGAATCTGCTAATTTCGTTTTTTCCTCTGGTGTGTCAACTAAAGATGAAGTGGACGAACTTTCTGGTCGGGGCGTAGGTCTTTCTAGTGCTCAGTTTGAGATCGAGAGACTGGGTGGATCTTTAAAATTGGTCAATTTCCGCAAAGGATGTCACTTCCAATTGAGATTACCTCTAGTGGATGTGGCGCTTGAAAATTACTGTGTGGTTGGAGCTGATGTTCTTAAAAAAGCTCTTGAGTTTTACTGGCCGGATTTTAATGGGAAATTTAAGCAGCCACTTAAAGGTCTTTTCTCTTTCAGATATCCTGCTCTTTTCTTCAAGGCTTTCGATGCCCTTCATGAAAAGATTCATCCCGCAGTGAAGTTTGAATTCTCTGATAAACCTTTAAATAATGCTCCTCATTCGGCGGTTACGAAGGCGTATTATCTTTTTGGTCTTAACGGAATTCAAATCTCCTATGATTCGGTTGCCAATAAGTTAAGTTTTTATTTCGCTAACAATATGTCAGCGAAAAACAAGCTCAACTTCACGTTGAACTTAAAAGACTTAGGCCAGGATCAGAAATTATTGGATTATCTTTCATCTGCTTCTGATAGTTTGGGTGCTCAAATCAGCCTGACTGACGGACCGAGTGATCTGATTTTGAAAAAATCCAATAACACTTTCGTGCCATCTGTCTTCAGAAGTATTGAACAAAAAATGTTAATCCAATTAATGGGGAGCCAAGCATGAAAAAGATTTTAGTAGTCGATGATAGTGCAACGATCAGAGAGCAGGTAAAAGCCGCTTTTGCCGGCAAGGATTTTGAACTTGTGGAAGCGGAAAACGGTGTTGATGCTCTAGCGAAATTGAATTCAATTCAGGGCTTCAGACTTGTGATCTCCGATGTGAATATGCCAGAAATGGATGGCATTACACTTTTAAAGCACATTTCTGGTAATGATGTTTTTAAAACCATTCCCATCATCATGCTCACAACCGAAGTAAGTAAAGAGCTTAAAGAACAGGCGAAGCTCTATGGAGTGAAAGCGTGGATGGTGAAGCCATTTACTGCGGATAAAATTGTTCTCGCAGTTGAGCAGTTAACGAAATAATTCGAGTCTCTCTTTAATCCCAAAAAGGGGAAAAGCTCTGTTCTTTTCCCCTTTTTGTTTCGGCTTCTTGAATGATCGAAAGTGTTTTTAAGACGGAATCCGGCGAGAGAGAGATGGAATCAATCCCCTTGTCGACAAGGAAGCGGGTAATTTCCGGATAGTCACTCGGGGCCTCGCCGCAGATTCCAACAGGCCTTCCAGACATCCGGGCCCCTTCAACGGCCAGACCTAAAATTTTCATCGCCGCTGGATCTCTTTCGTTAAAGAGGTGGCCGATTAATTCCGAATCCCTGTCCACTCCCAGAGTCATTTGAGTCAGATCATTTGAGCCGATAGAAAAGCCATCAAAGATTTCTGCAAATGACGGCAGATCCAAAACGTTCGAGGGGATTTCACACATGACGTATATTTCAAGATCGTTCTCCCCCCTGGATAGACCGTTTCTGGCCATCTCAGTTATAACGAGTGAACCTTCTTTGGCGGTTCTGCAAAAGGGGACCATGATTTTAACATTCGTTAGACCCATTTCCTCTCTGACAAATTTCAGCGCCCTACACTCGAGGGCAAAGCCCTCCCGGTACCGATCACTGTAGTACCTTGATGCTCCCCTGAAGCCGATCATGGGGTTCTCTTCTTTTGGTTCAAAGCTTTCTCCACCGATCAGGTGGCCGTATTCGTTGGTTTTAAAATCCGAGAGTCTCACAATCACGGGTCTCGGATAAAAGGCCCCCGCAATCATTCCTATGCCCTCTGCCAATCGCTGCACAAAGTATTCACCTGGATCATCCTCGTAACCTCTGATGAGAGATTTGATCTCCTGATAGGTTTTTTTATCCTGAATCTTATTGAGATTAATGAGGGCCATGGGGTGAATCTTCACATGCTCAGCAATGATAAACTCCAGGCGCGCTAGTCCCACTCCATCCACTGGCATCATGGATATTTTGAGTGCCTGGTCCGGATTACCGGTATTCACCATGACTTTTGTTTTTGGTCGAGGGATAGAAGCGAGAGAAATTTTTTCGGTCGTGAAGGGAAGAATGCCCTCCATCACGAGTCCCTCTTCGCCTTCGGCACAGGAGACGGTGACTTTTTGCCCGTTCCTGAGATCCCTTGTTCCTGAACTTGTCCCAACGACACAGGGTACACCATGTTCACGACTCACAATCGCCGCATGACAAGTTCTTCCCCCGCGATTGGTGATGATGGCCGAAGCTTTTTTCATGACCGGTTCCCAGTCGGGATCAGTCATGTCGGCGACAAGAACATCTCCTTTTTGAAAATCTTTGAGCTCAGTTACATGTTTCACGACTCTCACCACACCTGCCCCGATTTTGGGGCCAACGGCCTTGCCTTTTAAAAGAATGGTTGATCTTTTTTGAAGTGACATGATTTCAATTTCATTGGGATTTTTAAAAGCATGAATGGTCTCAGGTCGCGCCTGGAGAATATAGAGTTCTCCGTTTATTCCGTCCTTGGCCCACTCTATGTCCATGGGCGTATCACGCTTATTGAGGTGTGAGTAGTATTCTTCAATCATGAGGGACCATTTGGCGAGTTCAATCACCTCATCATCTTGAAGTGAGAAATTCTTTCGATCGGCCTCTGGGACTTCCTTATTCTCAGTCCTCAACTTTTGGTCATTGGCATAGACCAGGCGGTGCTCTTTTTTTCCAAGTTTTCGTCTGATGATGGGAACTCTTGCCGTCCCGAGGGTTGGTTTTAAGACGAGAAATTCATCAGGATCGACTCGACCTCCTACAATGTTTTCTCCCAATCCGTAGGCGCTCGTGATGAGGATGACGTTTCTTGCTCCGGATTCAGTGTCCAGAGTAAAGATGACTCCTGAGGAGGCCTTGTCTGAGTGAACCATTCTTTGAACTCCAATCGAGAGCCGCACCTTGCGGTGATCAAAGCCGTGTGAGTCACGATAACTGATGGCGCGATCCGTGAAGAGTGAAGCAAAGCAGTCGAGGCATGCTTCGAGGAGAGCACTTTCGCCCCGGATGTTTAAAAATGTTTCCTGCTGGCCCGCAAAGGAAGCCTCAGGTAAATCTTCGGCCGTGGCCGATGAGCGGACGGCCACATCAAGGTCTTCTTCACCGACAAGAAGACATAACTCAGCGTAGGCATTTCTTATCGCCGTTCTAATCTCGACCGGAAGACCTGCGTTTCGAATTTTTTCTCTGATCTCTTTCCCGGTGTGATTGAGTTGGTTCACGTCCTGAGAGTTAAGTTTATCTAATTTGTCATAAATTTCTTCTGAGAGATTATTTTGTTCAAAGAGTTTAGTAAATGCATCTGCCGTTATCACAAAGCCCTCAGGAAGGTGAATGCCTTTTGGTTTCAGCGCCTGAACCATTTCTCCGAGCGATGCGTTCTTACCTCCAACAAGAGGAATGTCATTCATGCCAATGTCGTTAAATTTTCGAACAAAACTCGTGACTTTATTATTCATAAACTCATTCCTTGGTTAGATGGATTGAAAAGGAAGCTCGTCCCTTTGTCATGACGATGATCTGAAAAAAAGTGAAGCGCTCCACTTTGAACCAAAGCGTGCTGATTAATCCTGAAAGTGCTTGTATCCTCACTCACATGAAAAACGGGTTCATCAATATTTGTCATGAGGCCCTTGATAAACACCTCGACGGGCCTCTTCGCCATAAGGTTGCCCTTCGTTATGTTCCTAGCTCCTGGTCGCATGAGCACTCGGTTTTTACTGACGTGACTTACCTTGAGCTTGCACAAAGCTCTTACCGATTTGCTCATGTTCTAAAAAAAATCGGCATGAAAAAAAGTGATGTTCTCTTTACTCTCTCGCCCAGAATTCCTGAACTCTACACGGTCGCATTAGGAAGTCTCAGGGGAGGCATTGTTTTTTCGCCCTTATTTTCGGCCTTCGGTCCAGAACCTATTCTTGCCCGCATGAAGAAGGGCAATGGGCGCGCCCTCTTTAGCCTCGCCTCTTTATTTCGAAAAAAAGTTTTGCCCGTTCTTCACTCCCTCCCTTCTCTGGAGCACATCATCCTTATTGATGATGATGGTTCACTTCAAGAGATCAAAGGGGCGCTGAATTTCCATGAGCTGATGAAAACTGCGGACTCTTCTCCCATTCTTGAAACCACTGGAGCTGAAGATATGGCCCTCTTGCACTTTACAAGCGGGACAACCGGCGAGCCCAAGGGGGCCGTGCATGTGCATGAATCAGTTCTTTATCACGAGACTTCGGGCCAGATCGCCCTGGATCTCAGAGTTCAGGATATTTTTTGGTGCACGGCCGATCCCGGATGGGTCACGGGAACCTCGTATGGAATTATTTCTCCTCTGTGCAATGGAGCGACACTCCTTGTGGATGGAGCTGAGTTTAATGCCCGACGATGGTATGACATCTTAAAGCACTTTAAGGTGGACGTCTGGTATACCGCTCCCACCGCCATGCGGATGCTGATGAAGGCCGGGGAAGATCTCGCCAGAGAATATGATCTGTCTCATGTGCGATTTGCCGCAAGTGTCGGTGAGCCGCTGAATCCCGAAGTCATCAAGTGGGTTCAGGAAAATTTAAAAATAACTCTTCATGATAATTGGTGGCAGACTGAAACCGGAGGGATCATTATTTGTAATGATGCAAAAAACGAAGTGAGGCCCGGCTCGATGGGAAGACCTCTTCCCGGAGTTGTTGTGGAGTTGATGAAGCTTGATCAGGCGGGAAAAATCACCTTCGCCAAAACCGGAGAACAGGGCGAGATCATTATCAGAAAGGGCTGGCCCTCGATGTTTCGCGCCTATCTTCATAATCCCGATCGGTACGCGAAGTGTTTTTCAGGCGAGTGGTATTTATCGGGGGATCTCGCGAAAAAAGACGAGGAAGGCCTTTACTGGTTTGTGGGTAGAAAAGATGATGTGATTAAAACCTCAGGTCATCTTGTCGGTCCTTTTGAAATTGAAAGTGTTCTGATGGAGGCACCCTCAGTTCTTGAATCGGCCGTCATAGGAGTCCCTGATCCCGTTGCCGGCGAGATGGTGAAGGCCTTTGTTGTTTTAAAAAAAGGCATCACGGCCAGTGACGAAGAAAAATCTAACATACTTTCCTATGCGAGAAAAAAATTAGGAGTGGCGGTCGCTCCGAGACAAATTGAGTTTATTGATAATCTGCCAAAAACCAGAAGTGGAAAAATCATGCGTCGTCTTTTGAAGGCGAGAGATCTCGGGCTACCGGAAGGTGACTTATCCACACTCGAGGCGAGCGATGGAGAGAAGTGAACAAGTAAGGCTTCTCCACAACATGATGAGAGTCCGACGAATGGAGGAGCTCTGTGCTGAGCTCTACACTCAGGAAAAGATCCGGGGTTTCCTTCATCTTTATTCGGGAGAAGAAGCGGTTGTGACAGGTGTGATGAGTTTACTCAAGCCCCGAGATAACGTCATGGCCACCTACCGCGATCATGCTCACGCTCTTTTAAAGGGAGTGAGTGCAAGAGTGATCCTGGCCGAAATGTACGGCAAGGCCGAGGGCTGCTGCCAGGGCCGGGGCGGATCCATGCATTTGATATCCGAAAAAGATCGCTTCTATGGAGGCAATGCCATTGTCGCCGCCGGTATTCCTCAGGCGGTTGGACTGGCCCTTGCCTCGAAGCGTCTTCATGAAGACCGGCATACGGTTTGTTTTTTTGGCGAAGGGGCGATGGCCGAGGGAGTTTTTCACGAGGCGATGAACATGGCCTCTCTTTGGAAAATACCCATTCTATTCTGCTGTGAAAATAATTTCTACGCCATGGGCACAGCACTCGATCGATCTCAGGCACAAACAAATCTTTTGAAAAAGGCCGAGGCCCATAACGTGGAGACGGCCTCGGCCGATGGAATGAGCGTTCTGGATGTTCTGGAAAAAACCAATCAGGCCCTGAATTTTGTCAAAGATAAGGGGCAACCCTTTTTTTTAGAATGCAAGACCTATCGATTTCGATCTCATTCCATGTTTGATCCTGACTTATATCGGAAGAAAGTTGAAATTAACAAATGGAAAGAACGGGATCCCATTGAATCATTTAAAAAATATTTGATGGATGAACATTTGATCATTCAAAGTGATGTCCTTCATCTTGAAAAAAAAGTTGAAGATGAAATGCAGGACGCGATGGAATTTGCAGAACGAGGAACACTCGCACCAGTTGAAGAGCTGGAAAAGAATCTCTATGAAAATGACTTATAGGGAGGCCCTGAAGGAAGGGTTAAAAACCGCCCTTGAAAATGATCCGAGAGTTTTTCTGATCGGCGAGGATATTGGCGCCTATGGCGGAACCTATGCTGTGACAAAAGATTTTCTGAAAATCTATGGGCCAGAAAAAATCATGGACGCTCCCTTGTCGGAAGCGGGTTTTACCGGCATTGCTCTGGGGGCCGCCATCGGCGGGCTAAGGCCCGTGGTAGAGATTATGACCGTTAATTTCTCTCTACTTGCGCTAGATCAGATTATCAATTCCGCCGCGATTTACAGACACATGTCGGCCGGCCAGATTTCTGTTCCCCTCATCATTCGCATGACGACCGGAGGCGGAAGACAATTGGCCGCACAACATTCCAATTCCTTTGAAGGCTGGTTGGCCCACATTCCGGGAATTAAAATTTTAACACCCGGAACGGTTGAGGACGCCCGATCCTCTTTGCATTTTGCCCTTAAAGAAAATGATCCGGTCCTGATCTTTGAGCACGCCCTTCTCTTAAACCGATCTGAGGAAGTGGGGGAGAAACCTCTTCTTCTTAATCCCTTCAAGGCCCTCGTGAGAAAAAGTGGCGATGCCCTGACAGTCATCACTTACGGAGGAATGCTTCCAAAATGCCTGGAGGCCGCCGGTGAGTCCGAGAAAGTGGAAGTGATCGATCTTCGATCTCTTCGACCTCTGGATGATGAAACAATTTTTAACTCGATAAAAAAAACGCATCGGGCCCTCATCGTAGATGAAGGATGGCGATCCGGCAGCTTGTCGGCCGAGATGAGTGCGAGGATCATGGAAAATTCTTTCTATGATCTGGATGCTCCCGTGGAAAGGCTTTGCAGGAAGGAGATTCCAGTTCCCTATGCGCGCCACCTCGAAGAGGCAGCGATTCCCGGAGTCGAGGATATCAAAAATAAAATTCAGGAGATGCTCTCATGAAGTACAACGTTCCCATGCCTTCCCTGGGTGCAGACATGGATCAGGGAAAACTCATGTTGTGGAAAATTCGCCCCGGTGACAATGTGATAAAGGGACAATCCATTGCTGTTGTTGAAACCACGAAATCAACTGTGGAAATTGAGAGTTTTAAAAACGGGAAAGTCCTCGAACTCATCGGAGGCGAGGGAGAGGAGATACCGGTCGGAAAGGTGATCGCATTGTTTGAAGTTGAGGGCGCGGAACCCATGATCGAAACCAAGAGAATAAAAATCACTCCCGCCGCTCGTCGCTATGCTTTGGATCACGGATTAGAAATAGAGAGCCTCAAGGGCAGTGGTTCCGAGGGCCAGGTGGAGTTGAGAGATGTGGAGGCCCTTTCCGATAGAAAAGCACCAAAGAGTGAACCCCCTTTATCCGGAGTTAATCTCAGAGAGGCCATTGCCAGGGCCATGGCCCGTTCAAAAAAAGAGATTCCCCATTATTATCTGAAGACAGAGCTCCAGCTTGGAAAGTTTATGAATTGGATGGATGAAAAAAATAAAAATCTTTCTCCTGATAAGAGACTCATGATTCCGGCAATGATAATGAGGGCAATTGTCCTAAGTCTGAAAAAGCATCCTCTCATGAACGCCACGTATGTGAACGGCGTCTGTGTGCCGATGGAAGGGATTCACCCTGGGGTGGCGATATCGTTTAAGGATGGGGGAGTGATGGTTCCGGCACTTCTTGATGCCGATAAAAAAAATCTCCACGAACTCAACTCTTCATTCCAGGATCTCGTCGTCAGGACGAGGAAAGGCGAGCTTAAAAATAGAGAACTTACCGAGGGCAGCATGACTGTCACAAACCTTGGTGACTCAGGCGCCGATGAAGTGTTGGGCATTATTTTTCCTCCCCAGGTTTGCCTCATTGGTTTGGGCCGCATACGAAAGGCACCAGTAGTTAAAGAGGACGGTAGCATTGGCGCTGAATTTGTCGCAGACATCAGTTTAAGTGCCGATCACAGGGCCTCTGATGGAATGACTGGCGCACGTTTTTTACAGACGATTGATCTTTATTTAAAAAATCCACAACACCTCGAGGAGTCCCATGGATATTGAACAAACTAAAAAAGAGTTCGCCCTGATCTTTCATGAAATTGCCCCAGAGGTGGAGTTTCATAAAATAAAACTCGACCTTCCCCTGAGGGATCAAATTGAAATTGACTCCTATGATTTTTACCGAATCGTCGTTCAGATTCAGAAAAAAACAGGAGTCAATATTCCGGATTCTAAACTAAGTGAGTTTCGCCAATTGGAGCAGCTCATCTCTTACGTGAGCACAGAATCTAGTGCGCTACCCAGCCCCCATCAACGGCCAGGGCCTGCCCCGTAACATAGGAGGATTTATCCGAGCACAACCACAGAACACTGTCGGCAATCTCCTCCGGGCGACCAATCCTTCCCATGGGATCCTGATCGGCCATAGCTTGGTCCTCACCTTTAGTGAATCGCTCGAGCATCGGAGTCTCGATGATCCCGGGACAAACGGCATTGATTCGAATATTTTTTTTGGCAAATTCCAATGCCGCGGCTTCCGTTAGTCCAATCACCCCATGCTTACTGGCGACATAGGCCGGAATCGATTCAAATCCCACCAATCCCGCAATAGAGGAACAATTCACAATGCTCCCTTTCCCGGCCTCGAGCATGACAGGAATTTCATACTTCATGCACAGCCAGACTCCTTTAAGATTGGTATTGATGGTCTTGTCCCAATTCTCTTCCGAGCATTCGACTGTCGTGGATGGTAGTCCCTCGGTACCCGCGTTGTTGTAGGCGCAATCAAGCTGTCCAAACTTTTGTATAATCTCGCCGATGAGGTTTTTGACTTCCTTCTCCGATGAAACGTCACACTTGATAAAATACGCTTCACCCTTATTTTTTTTAATAAGCTCGACCGTTTCCCTTCCGTTCTCCTCATGAATATCACTCACGATAACCTTGGCACCTTCCTCAGCAAAAGCAATCGCCGTCGCCCTGCCGATTCCCGATCCCGCTCCAGTGATGAGACTTACTTTATTTTCAAAACTTTTCATTTTTTTCTCCTCGTTTTTTTTAAAATTTCTCAAGACTCTGGGATAAGACAGACC
>CAXNNO010000039.1:0-10891 GCA_964203555.1 Bacteriovoracales bacterium | reverse complement strand
CCCCTCGATGGCTTTCAAACTCGTCGAATAAACTTCACCTTTCGTTATGTGCCTGAAGAACATATCTCCTCAATTGACCAAATCCCCGCTCCCCAGAGGGAGGATATTCTGCCCTATTTGAAAACTCTCGCCCTCTCTTCCCCGTATTTTCAGAAAATCCTCAGGTCTTTGCCTTGAGGTAGACAAAAACACTCAAGCTTTAACCATTTCCGACGATAATGATAGGGTATTAACGCTCTTTTCAGAAGGCTTTAGTTTAATGCCAAGACTGATCGCACTCCTCACCTTACTTTTGTTTTCAGTTTCACTCAGAGCAGTGACTACCGATGATTTACTCAAAAATCTGGACGAGCGTATCCATGATCTTCCAAAAAATCGGGGGTCTCTGATCAAGAGTTACCAAAACCATTCCCAGAGTTATATTTACGATCAGGCACTGGCGATTATTTCTTTCACAAAAAATAACCAACAAAAAAAAGCGCAGAGATTGCTCAAAGGGCTGAATTCTCTCCAGCTAAAAGATGGCTCACTTTACTTTTCCTACTACCTGGACGGCGTTTCTCCCTACCCACTTGAAGGGGATAAAAGAATAGCTGGTGCCATTTCCTGGGTCGCCCTCGCCGCCACTCATTACCAGCAACAATTTAAAACAAATGAATATCAAAAATTTAATCTCGGCATCCTGAAGTATCTGAAAAATGAAATGGTTTCGGTCACCATTAACAACGTAAAAACCAAGGCCGTGCGTTTTGCCCCCCATGACATACCTTCAACACCTTTTAAGGAAAACGATGTCATCGCACTGGAACACAACCTGGACGCTTATTCCGCTTTCCTGCACTATGGACGAATTAATAATGCCAATGACTGGATTGAGGATGCGGCCCTTCTGAAGAAGTTCATTGTTCAATTATGGGATAAGAAACGCGCCCATTTCTGGTCGGGTGCGAGCATCCAATCTTCGAAAGTAAGTCAATCCGAACTCTACCTTGATAATCAGACCTGGAGTCTTCTGGCCCTGGATGTAGACATCCTAAAAGAACTCTCCCCTGAAAAGGCGTTAGAACTTAACTGTGAATTTTTCCAGACCGAGCACGAGGGTGTGAAGGGGTTTATGGATTCAAGGCCCACCAACAGGCCCTCTTTGCATTCTTTTATCTGGTCTGAAGGGACTTTAGGTCAGGTTCTGGCCATGAAAAAAATGAGTTCCATTAAGAAAGAAGAGATTTTGTGTAATCAATTGAGTGCCGATGACTATCTTCATTCAGTCAAAAAAATGATTAAAGCTGATGGCGGGATCGCCTATGCAACAACTACGATGAACGAGGATTTTACAACGTCATCATCTGTCGCGGGGACGGCGTGGATGGTTTTTGCGATGAACGGAATCAATCCTTTCGAGGTCAATTAATTTTCAAAATCTTTTAACTTCGCCTCATAGGCCCCAAAAATATCATCGTGCTGGTTGGTAATGTCCGTCAGTTCTTCAAACGCCTCATCAATTCTTTTTCCGATAATCCCGAGCCTCAGGGAATTATCCTGAATCTTCTTCGACTCCCCAGAGGCGGCAAACTCAATGAGTTTTTTTTCAAGAATTGATTGCTCTTCTTCAAGTTTGATAATTTCTTTTTCCAATCTTTCCATTTTATTTTTGAGAGGATTAATTTCACGTCCCCTTTCAATAATCATTTCTGAGCGCAGGCGCTTTAGTTCCTGGCGATTGGGTCTATCCGAATTTTTTTGATTGTCCGGAACCTTCTCATCCTCCCAGCCAATTTTTCGAAGAAAGTCATCATAACTCTCCTGAAGATATTCCACCTTATCATGATGAAAAACGATCAGCTTCTGAGCGACTTCTCTCAACATCGCTTCCGAGTGGGTCACGATAACCACAGCACCGGGGTAGTTTTGAAGCTCGAAGGTCAGCGATTCAACCGATTCCTGGTCCAGGTGATTGGTAGGCTCATCCAGAAGTAAAAGATTGGAGGGTCTTGCGAGAAGCTTCGCCAGAAGTACTCTCGCCCTTTCGCCGCCTGAAAGAATTTTGATTTTTTTCTTCGCAAGATCACCGGAAAACATCATGATCCCCGCCAGGGATCGCGCTCTTTGCAGTCCCATGAAAGGATTGGCCGAAAGGATTTCTTCTTCAATTGTACTCTCAAGGGAGAGGCGATTGATATTGGTTTGTCCGAAATGGCCGATGAGAAGGTTGACATTTTTTTGAACAAGGCCAGTTTGAGGAGAAAGTTCTTCAGCGATCAGATTCAGTAAAGTTGATTTACCTTTTCCGTTTTTTCCAATGATGGCAATCTTATCATTTCTCCCTATGGGAAAACTTAAGTTTTTTATCAACGTCTGGTCAGTATAGCCGAAAGAAAGATCCTTTGTTTCAACCAGAACTTTTCCCGGGCATTCCTGAAAATTAAATTCAAAATCCATCGAGGCCATCATATTCAGTGCCTCCATCTCGGGCATCTTCTCGAGGAGCTTTAACCTCGATTGGGCCTGGGCGGCCTTACTGGCCTTGGCGCGAAAACGGTCAACGAAATCCTGAAGATCTTTTCTTTTTTTCTCAGAATTTTGTCGGGTCTTCTCATAGATTTCTTCTTCAAGGATGATCTGCTCAAAATATTTGATGGAGGTACCAGGGATTTTCACCAGCTTTTGTCTCCAGATACCCATGGTGTGAGTAGTCACCTCATCCATGAACCCTCTGTCGTGGGTGATTAAAATTAATTCCCCACTAAATTCTCTCAGAAATTTTGAAAGCCATCTCATGGAAACAATATCAAGATAGTTTGTAGGCTCATCCAGAAGGAGGCAATCAGGTTCAGAAACCAGAACTTTCGCCAGATTCAATCTGATCTGATATCCGCCGGAGAAATCGGACGGTGGCCTTTGGAAGTCAGAAGTTTTGAAACCCAGGCCATGAAGCATTTTCTCAACTTTATATTGCTCAAAACTGGCGTTCTCTCCCCGGAGAGCTGTCATACACTCTTCCAGAATCGTCGGCTTGGTGAAGACGAGATGCTGCTTAAGAGTTCCGATCAGATAATTTTTGGGAAAAATGATCTCTCCCCGGTCGTGAATCTCTTCGCCTAAAATCATTTTAAAGAGTGTCGATTTCCCCGTTCCGTTTCTTCCGACGAGCCCCACCCTCTCACCACGCCCCATGGAAAAAGAAACACCCTCAAACAAAAGCTGAGTTCCATAACTCTTTTCTAAATTAAAAGCTTGAATCATGGGCCTGCCTCATTAGTGGATTCAACCGAATCAGTGGAAGGAGAGGGCAATACTTCGGCGATGGGTGCGATTTTACCAATTTGGATTTCCAATTGAAGAAGGCAATTTGTCGCCAAGGATTTTTGAACGACATCAAGATTTTCTTTTTTTATAAAATTATTAAGTGACTCCTGCCGATCATAGTATTCGTTGAGCTTTTCTTCTTCCGCAACCGGATCTCCAAATAAAGTGGCTATCGTGCAGTTGGTGTCCGGGGTTCTGGAATAGGCGGCAATAAAGTGACTCATGTTAATATCCATCCACAGTGCAAAAAATCGTTTAAGCATTTCATTATTCTCGCCCCGAAGAACTTTCATAAGTTCAAGAATAAAACTCACCATTTCAGGGCGATTATTATTCAGAAGATCCCGCCAGCGAAAAATTTGAGATTCGAGTCCAGGATCAATTTTATCACTAAACATCGCCGGATTATTCTTCAACACTTGCAGAGCACTTTCTGCAAGACCTGACGAAGGTGAGTCGTGGAAGGCCTCAAGGAGTGCCATGAATTGATCTCTGTCGGTCCGCTTGAGGCTTCGGTCCAGATTGACGGGAACCAACTCCCGATTCATTCTGACATCGGTTCTATCAAGTTCAGTCGGGTTCGCATCAAACTTCTTATTGACCTTATCAAAAAGTCCAAGAAAAAAATCGATTCTTACGAGGAGAATGAGGATGATGAGAATTACTGCGTATTTCATTACCAAAGAATAAACTAAAACTGATAAACATGCCACTTGCTAACAAACCGAATTTGGACAAGATTTTACTTAATAAACCCAAAGGGGTAAGTTAAATCCATGATTTCTCAATTTGCTCTCATTGAATTCCTCGACATCTTTGATTGGATCATTTTTTTTGGTGTTCTTTTCATCACCTTTTTAAGTGTCCTCTGGGGCCAGAGACAGAAGAAGAAACTAACTGAATCAGAACAGATGACCACTCTTGAATTACTTCTCATGGGAAGAAGCCTGACTTTACCCATCTTTGTGGCAACTCTTGTTGCCACCTGGTACGGAGGAATTTTCGGAGTGACAGCGCTGACCTTTGAAAAAGGCATTTATAATCTTTTGACTCAAGGAATTTTCTGGTACGGAAGTTATCTGGTTTTTGCCTTTTTTATGGTGAAGAAAATTCGCTCGTTCAATGTCATGACAATACCTGAACTTTCGGGACAATTGTTCGGGCCTAAAGCCGCGAGACTCACGGCCAGCTTGAACTTTCTCAATTTGCTTCCTTTGGCCTACACCATCAGTTTAGGACTCTTTCTTAAAAGTATGTTCGGCGGAACTCTCTTTTTTAATACTTCAATTGGTGTTTTGGTTGTCATGGCATGGTCTTTATGGGGTGGATTCAGGGCCGTGGTGTTTTCAGATATTGTTCAGTTCTTCTTTATGATTCTTTCTGTTGTGCTGGTGGTGATTTTCGCCTGGGCCCAGATGGGGTCACCTCTTGAAATCTTCCAACAACTGCCCCCCTCACATCTGGATTGGTCCGGAGGTGAGAGTCTTAGTGTTATTCTGGTATGGGGCTTTATTGCCTTATCCACCTTAGTTGATCCCAATTTTTATCAAAGAGTTCTGGCGGCCGACAGTGAGAAGACGGCCAAAAGAGGGATTATCATTTCCACTGTGATCTGGTTTCTATTTGATTGCTGCACAACTTTAGGGGCCCTTTACGCAAGAGTGGCCTTACCCAAGGCCAACCCACAGGACGCCTATTTGCAATTCTCCATCCAGCTCGTTCCCCATGGGGTGCGGGGACTTATTTTAGCGGGTATTCTTGCCATCATTCTCTCAACTCTGGACTCCTATTTATTTAACGCGGCCACTTGTGTGAGTTATGACTTCTTTAAACTTAAATCCAAATTTCGTCACTGGCATCATCATGTGGCGCTGATATTTGTTGGCGTCATCTCTATTTTTCTCGGAACCCACTTTGAAGGAAATGTCGTCGATGTATGGAAAACCCTCGGTAGTTTTTCCGCAGCTTGTCTACTTTTTCCCCTGATGCTCGCACAATGGAAACCGGGCCTGATTTCTGAAAAACTTTTTTGTTGGGCCGTATCAATTGGTTGTCTCGGCATTGTGTCATGGAAAGTTTTTAACAAACTCTATCCCTTTTCAACACTCGATGAGTTCTATATCGGACTAGTTCTGACAACTGTTCCCCTGGTTCCCTCTCTCATTCTAAAAAAGGCCTGATTTTTCACGCTTGTCTCAACGCATTCGAAGGTGTCTTTTCTGGTCAAAACTGCTATCTTCAACGCATAAAAAAATTTTTGTCGCTTCCAGTAACAAAAGGAATTCTTGTGAGTACACCGAAGAATGAATTAACTTCAGCTGAAGAAAAATATCGTCTGGCACTTGATTACCATTCTCAAGGTCGATCTGGTAAAATCGAAATCACTCCTACTAAACCATGCCTCACTGCCAGAGACTTATCTCTGGCCTACTCACCAGGTGTAGCTGCTCCGTGTTTGGAAATTGCTAAAAACCCTGATGATGTTTACAAATACACCGCTAAAGGCAATTTAGTCGCCGTTCTCTCTAATGGAACAGCCGTCCTGGGTCTTGGTGACATCGGGGCCCTGGCGAGTAAACCCGTGATGGAAGGCAAGGGAGTTCTCTTTAAGCGCTTTGCCGATATCGATGTTTTTGACATCGAAATTGGATCAAAGACAGTTGATGAAATCGTCGCCGTGGTTAAAGCCCTTGAGCCCACTTTTGGCGGCGTGAATCTGGAAGATATTAAAGCTCCTGAGTGTTTTGAAATTGAAAAGAGACTTCAGGAAATTTGCGACATCCCCATTTTTCATGATGACCAGCACGGAACAGCGATCATTGGTGGTGCTGCTTTTCTTAATGCCTGCGAAATAACCGGTCGTGATCTCTCAAAAACAACTGTGGTCGTTTCGGGCGCAGGGGCGGCAGCGATTGCGACTGCTCTTTTCTTCCTCGAACTAGGTGTTAAAAAAGAAAACGTCATTATGTGTGACTCGAAAGGAGTTATCTATAAAGGCCGCACTGAAGGGATGAATAAGTACAAAGACTTTTTTGCCAACGATACGAAATCAAGAACACTTGCCGATGCCATGAAAGATGCAGACTGCTTTGTTGGCTGTTCGGCAAAGGGTTTAGTTTCTAAGGACATGGTCAGATCGATGGCGAAGGATCCTATCATTTTTGCCATGGCAAATCCGGATCCGGAAATTACCCCTGAAGAAGTGGCCGAAGTAAGAAGTGATGCGATCATGGCAACCGGTCGCTCAGACTATCCAAACCAGGTTAATAATGTTCTCGGCTTCCCGTTCATTTTCAGAGGCGCACTTGACGTGCGTGCACGAAAGATCAATGAACAGATGAAAAAAGCTGCCGCCATGGCGCTTGCAGGTCTTGCCAAGGAAGAGGTCCCTGACGATGTAAAAAGGGCCTATGGTAATGAGAATTTTTCTTTTGGTAGAAATTATTTAATTCCGAAACCATTTGATAAGCGCGTGCTCACACGGGTCGCCCCTGCGGTGGCCAAAGCTGCTATCGAGTCTGGTGTTGCCAGAATAAATATTGAAGATTTCAACGCCTATGCAAAATCTCTTCAAGAGCGTCTGGGACAGACGGGCTCCATCATGAGAAATATTCGCTCAAGACTTCCTAACGGAGATAAGCCCAAAATCGTTTTCCCTGAAGGAACGAATGCACGAATTCTTAAGGCCGTTTCTATCCTTGAAGAAGAAGGGCTGATCCAACCGGTTCTTTTGGGTAACAAAAAAATTATTCATAAGAAAATGGACGAAGTGGGAGTGTCTAATCTGAAAAACATTCAGATCATTCACCCTGAAGACTCAGAAGCTTATGAGGGATATGTCTCCGAGTTTTTTAAACACCGTCAGCGAAAAGGTGTTTCCTATTCAGCTGCTAAAGACTCATTGAAGCGTGGTAACTACTATGGCTCCATGATGGTCAAAATGGGTCAGGCCGACGGAATGATCACTGGAGCAACTCAGAACTATCCTGAATGCATCCGACCGATTATGAAAACAATCGGTACCAATAATCCAAGTCGGCCGAAGGTTGCCGGTATCATGATGCTTGTTTTCAAGCACCGGGTGGTCTTCCTGGCCGATTGTACCGTTCAGCAGAATCCTGATGCTAATGATGTTGCCGACATCGCCATCTCTGCGGCCCAAATGTACCGAAATGTGATGAAACAAGAACCACGAGTGGCATTCTTGTCGTACTCAAATTTTGGATCAAACCGTGATCCTCAGGCCGTCAAAATGGCAGAGGCCGTCAATATTGCAAAATCTAAAGACACTAACTTGATAGCGGACGGTGAAATGCAGGCGGATGTCGCTGTCAATGCGGACATCATGAAAAATCTTTTTGACTTCTGTTCGCTGGACAAGGCGGCCGATGTTCTCATCTTCCCGGACCTGAATTCGGCCAACATCAGTTACAAACTTCTTGCCCAGCTGGGAGGAGCAACTCCAATCGGCCCTATTCTTCTTCCCTTGAAGCATGCGATTAATATCGTCCAGAGAACTTCGACTGTTGATGAGATCGTCAACATGTCACATCTCACGGCCCTGATTTCTCAGGAAATAAAGGCCCATAGAACTCAACATCAAAAACACTAGGATCAATTTATGGCATTTGAAAAAAAAATTATTTCAACAGACAAAGCTCCGGCCGCGGTGGGGACATACTCTCAGGGTGTTATCCACAATGGCGTTTATTATTTTTCCGGTCAAATCGGCCTGGATGCCAAAACCGGTGAGATGGCATCCGGTTTTGATGCTCAACTTGAAAACGTGCTGAAAAATATAGACGGTTTACTTTCGTCTGAAAATCTTACGAGAGAAAACGTGATAAAAACGACAATTTTCATGACTGATCTGGCGGAGTTTGGAAAAGTTAACGAGGCCTACACCAAATTTTTCACAGCACCCTTTCCGGCCCGTTCCACTGTTCAGGTTTCAGCATTACCCAAAGGTGCAGTGGTTGAAATAGAAGTGATTGCGGCAAAATAAATATGTTTGGAAGAAAGTACGTTTTTGAATCTAAGTCCACACGATTGCGCCGTCTGATCATCAGCGGCGCTACGATTTCGTTGATAAGTTTAACTCTTATCGTGACTTTTATTGTCTATATTCCGATCTATGCAAAGATGCAAAAAGGAAGAGCGGCGGGTGCATTTTTTCAAAAGTCACCTGATGCAATTGCCGTTTTTACTGGTGATAAGGGACGAATTGCCTACGCCATGGAGCTTCTGAAGAAAAACCCGACTTCAAAATTATTTATCTCTGGAGTCTACGCGGCCAATTCATTCCAGACTCTTCTCAATAAGCAGGCCAATCCCACAACCGGGGAAGAGCTCTCTTCTCAGAGCATGCAGATCGATCTTGATTACGAATCTAAAAACACTTATGAAAATGTTCGGGAGACGGTGAAATTTCTTAAGGCAAATCCCGATCTGAATAAGGTTCTGATTATTTCGAGTGACTATCACATTATGCGAGTCAATCTGATCATCTCGCATTTTATGCATGGATCAAAACCACTTTTTTATTTCGATTCTATTCCTAACCGTTACAATTCCTGGAAAGACACCAAAAAGCTTCTGAAAGAGGCCTTAAAAATTGCCCGCACATTCGTTCAGTTAAAAATCTTAAGAGAAGAAATTATTTCTGAAGACTAGAGAACAAGATTCCATCCCACAGGGGCCGTGCCCTCGACACAATCTATTTTAAATCCAAAAAAACTTGTATCCTGTGAAAACCGGAAAACATTGACCGTGGCCCCGTTCACAACGGCCGACTCCGTAGCAGGATTGCAAAATTTCTGGGTGTACCTCGAGGAATCCGAAGGATCGGTGTAGCTATCAAAACTATAGGTTTTAGAAATCAGAGTTGAGGAATAACTCACGGCCGTGCCCACGGCATCACCATTCGAATCCGTAGTCGTGACTTTTCGGGAAATTTGAAAGCTGGCAAAGAAGGCGGGATTCGAAAAGGGAAGTGCGTAGACATCCACATAGCTATCGGTATTGGGGGCATTGATTTTATCATAACTATAACTGATCGACAGAGGGCCGTAATCGCCCGAGGATGAGGTATAAATTAATGGCCTGAGACAGTGATCCTCAAGAAGGTCATCAATCATCTCTTCGTTTTCAGAACGGGTGAGCCTTAAAAAATAGCTTTCGCTCCCAAGAACAACATCTGTGATGTAGAAGTAAATCTCATCCAAGGTGCCATCTCTCTTCCAAATCCGTATGTCCATTTTCTTTTTAACATCAGAGGCCGTTCCCTGCTTGTATTCAAAATAAAAACCATTCTCCCTATCGAATGAACTTGAATCAAAAACCTCGTTAGAAGTATTTTTAAACCGGTCATAGACGCTTTGATACTGAGATTTACATCTGAGGTAAGAATAATTTCGAATCTCCTCCTGCTCATCCGGCGTGAGATCGTCATAGCTTTCTATAACCTTCTCGTTACAGGAAACGAAAGTGAACACTAGGATAAGGAGAAAAACATGGTTCAAAACTTGTATCCTCCGCCCATTGCGTAGGTTGTTATCATATCCATGTTATCACCCAAGTCCGGGGTTGATGAAACATCTGCGCCACCATTAACTCTCGTAAGTTGAGTGGCCTTTCGGTCAGTCACTGTGAAACGATTTTGCACGGCCTTTAAGTATAAAAAATAACCGCTTCTTGACGTAAAATTGATTCCCACGGCAAGTATTGAGTTCAGTAACTGGTCTTCCACTTTTAACCGATAGGCTTCATCGGTCGTTGCCAGATCGTAACTGTAATTTAAACGGTTAAGGGCCATGGCCCTTCCAACTCCGAATTCAACAAAGGGCTCAACCGTCAAAAATGTCCATTCATCCATTATGGGATTTTTGGTTTTCATGTGAAAAATAAAACTAAGGGATTGAGAAATATCAAGCCCGTAAATCTGTCCGGTTCTTTTAGTGAAGGCAAACTTGATATCCTCATCTTCTGAACCACCATTGAGCTCGCGGGAAAAGAGTGTTCCGAGGTAATACCCTTCCATTTTTGTCGTGGTCAAGAATCCGGCCCCGAGGTAAATTTCTCTGCCAAAACCAATCCGGCCTCCCCAGAATTCCTGTTCAGTTGGATCGAAATTTTTTTTGACTCCCTCGAAATCATTAAATGTTTCATATTTCAGAGTCTCAAATCCAATACTTGAAAGCCAATGGCCTTTATTGTGATCAATAATCCTATAATCTTCGACAACCTCAGTACTCATCAAAGGGGTATCACCATTTGTGATGAGACTGGAGTTATCCTCTGCCCAAACAGAAAAAGACAAAAAGAAGAAAGAACATAATAATTTATTCATATAGTAAATTATCACTGCCAGCACCGATGAATGTCAAAAATTTAAATTGTTCGCAGTCAACTGATGATGCCTCTTTATAAAAAAGTCCCATCCTTTGGGACTTTTTTATTTTTACGCAGCAATGACTCGGCGAGAATAAGGATAAATGCGATGAATAAAATCTTCTTCTTTCTGGTCCATTTTAAACTGAGTTTCTCGTTTTCTTACACCAAAAACTTCCTCGAAATTTAACACTTT